>JBFGUQ010000044.1:0-10369 GCA_041565515.1 Rhodocyclaceae bacterium
CGTGGCGGACGCCTACCGCCTGCAGGATGCCGACACGCCGAAACCGGGGCGCTGACGCCCGCGCTCGGGGAAGGCAGACGAAAAAACGCCCCGCTCGAGGCAACGAGCGGGGCGTCTTCACGATGGACCGCCAGCGCTCAGGCGGCGTCGGCCTTCGCGGCACGCTTGCGGTCGGTTTCCTTCAGGTGGCGCTTGCGCAGGCGGATGTTCTTGGGCGTGATCTCGACCAGTTCGTCGTCGGCGATGAACTCGATTGCGGATTCCAGCGTGAGCGCGATGGGCGGGATCAGGCGCACCGCCTCGTCGGTGCCGGAGGCGCGCACGTTGGTCAGCTGCTTGCCCTTGATCGGATTGACGACGAGGTCGTTGTCACGGGTGTGGATGCCGATGATCATGCCCTCGTACAAGGCCTCGCCCGGGCTGACGAACATCCGGCCGCGATCCTGCAGGTTCCACAGCGCATAGGCCACCGCTTCGCCGTCGTTCTGCGAGATCAGCACGCCGTTGCGGCGTTCGGCCATGGCGCCGGCCATCGGGCCGTAGTCGTCGAACACGTGGCTCGCCAGGCCGGTGCCGCGGGTCATGGTGAGGAATTCGCCCTGGAAGCCGATCAGGCCGCGCGCGGGGATGCGGTATTCGAGGCGGACGCGCCCCTTGCCGTCGGGCTGCATGTCCTGCAGTTCGCCGCGGCGGCGGCCGAGTTCCTCCATGACGCCGCCCTGGTGGTCTTCCTCGACGTCGACCGTCAGCAGCTCGTACGGCTCGCACTTGGCGCCCTCGATCTCCTTGTAGACGACGCGCGGGCGGCCGACGGCGAGCTCGTAGCCTTCGCGGCGCATGTTCTCGAGCAGGATGGTCAGGTGCAGTTCGCCGCGCCCGGCCACTTCGAAGACGTCGGAGTCGCCGGTGTAGGTCACGCGCAGGGCGACGTTCTTGAGCAGTTCCTTCTCCAGGCGCTCGCGGATCTGGCGGCTGGTGACGAACTTGCCTTCGCGGCCGGCGAGCGGAGAGGTGTTGACCATGAAGTTCATCGTCAGCGTCGGTTCATCGACAGCGATCGGCTTCATGCCGTCGAGCTTGTCCGGGTCGCAAAGGGTGACGCCGATGTTGACCTGCGGGATCCCCGCGATCAGCACGATGTCGCCCGCTTCGGCGACCTCGGCGGGCGAGCGCTCGAGCCCCTTGAAGGTGAGGATCTGGCTGACCTTGCCCTTGCCGCGGTTCTCGTCGCCATACATGACGACGACTTCCTGGTTCGGACGCACGCGACCGCGTTTGATGCGGCCGATGCCGAGCTGGCCCATGTAGGTCGAGTAGTCGAGCGAGCACACCTGCATCTGCAGCGGGCCATCGGCGTCGACCTCCGGGGCAGGAACATGCTCGAGGATCGCCTCGAATAGGGGGCGCATGTCCTTGCGCTCGTCGTTTTCATTGACGACCGCGAAGCCGTTCAGGCCCGAGGCGTAGATCACCGGGAAGTCGAGCTGCTCGTCGGTGGCGCCGAGCTTGTCGAACAGGTCGAAGGTGTGGTTGATCACCCAGTCCGTGCGCGCGCCCGGGCGGTCGATCTTGTTGATCACGACGATCGGCTTGAGGCCTAGGGCGAGCGCCTTGCGGGTCACGAAGCGGGTCTGGGGCATCGGGCCCTCGACCGCGTCGACGAGCAGCAGCACGCTGTCGACCATCGACAGCACGCGCTCGACCTCGCCGCCGAAGTCGGCGTGGCCCGGTGTGTCGACGATGTTGATGTGGGTGTCGCCGTACTGGATCGCGCAGTTCTTCGACAGGATCGTGATGCCGCGCTCCTTCTCGATGTCGTTCGAGTCCATGACCCGTTCGGCCACCTGCTGGTTCTCGCGGAAGGTGCCGGACTGGCGCAGCAGCTGGTCGACCAGCGTGGTCTTGCCGTGGTCGACGTGGGCAATGATGGCGATGTTGCGGATGGCGCGGGGCATGGGGGCGGGAAGTCTTTGAAAGGGCGAAGATTCTACCATGGGTTGCGGCGTCGCAGCATAGATTGCCCGCGGTGTATTCGCGCCGCTTGCGGCATTCGATGCCAGACGGATGAGGGCGGCCGCGCCGGGGGCGGCTTCGCCTGCCTGCGGAGGGCGGGGCCCGCCCCATGCTAGAATCCGGCGCGCTTTTCGACCGGAGTCTCCTTCATGCTCGCAATCATCGGTGGCAGCGGACTGACGCAGCTATCCAACATGGCGGATGTCCGCCGCGAGGTCGCGCGCACGCCCTACGGCGAGCCCTCGTCGGCGCTGACCTTCGGCACGGTCGGCGGCAAACCGGTGGTCTTCCTCGCCCGCCACGGCTACGGCCATACCATCCCGCCGCACCTGGTGAACTACCGTGCGAACATCTGGGCGCTGAAGCAGGCCAGGGTAAGGGAGATCCTCGCGGTAGCCGCCGTCGGCAGCATCCGCGAGGATCTGTCGCCGGGTACGCTGGTGGCGCCGCACCAGATCATCGACTACACCTGGGGGCGCAAGAGCACTTTCTTCGAGGGTGACGGGGCGCCCGTGCGCCATGTGGATTTCACCCACCCCTATGACGAGGCCTTGCGCGAACGCCTGCTGGCTGCGGCAGGTAGGGCCGGCCAAGCCATGTTCGACGGCGCCGTGTACGCGGCGATGCAGGGTCCCCGTCTCGAGACCGCGGCCGAGATCGACCGTCTGGAGCGCGATGGCGCCGACCTCGTCGGCATGACCGGAATGCCGGAGGCCGCGCTCGCGCGCGAGCTCGAGCTTCCCTATGCGGCGATCAATGTCGTCGTCAATTACGCTGCCGGTCGCTCCTCGAGCGAAAAGGGCATCGCGTTCGGGGATATCGAACCGGTGCTGCAGGCCTCGATGGTGCGCGTGCGCTCGATTCTTGAATGTCTTTGCCAGGCCTGAGGGGCAATATCGCCATGAAACAGCTCGAAAGGAAGTTCGAACATCTGCTCTTCACCAGCCGCTGGCTGATGGCCCCGGTCTACCTCGGCCTGGTGCTGGCGATGCTGGTGCTGCTGTTCAAGTTCGTCAAGGAAGTGTGGAGCCTGTTCGCCCACCTCGCCACCGCCAGCGGCGGCGACCTGATCATCGGTGTCCTGTCGCTGGTCGATATCGCGCTGATCATGAACCTGCTGATCATCATCATGTTCAGCGGCTACGAGAACTTCGTCTCCAAGATGGAAGACCTGCACGAGCACCAGGACCGTCCCGACTGGATGGGGCACATCGGCTTCTCCGACCTGAAGATGAAGCTGATCGGCTCGATCGTTGCGATCTCCGGTATCGAGCTCCTCAAAGGCTTCATGAACGTGGCGAACCTGACCGACCGCCAGCTGGGGTGGATGGTCGGCATACACGTCACCTTCCTGTTCTCCGGCCTGTTGTACGCGGGGATGGATCGTCTGGCCGGCAAGGGCCACTGAGCCACGCCCCGGGGCGAGCCCGGGGCAGGGGGTCAGATCTGCAGGCGCTCAAGCATTTCGCGCTCGACCTTCAGGACGATGGCGTCCTGCGACAGCGCCCCGCCTGTGAGGAGAAAGGTGTCTTCCACGCGGTCGCCCAGGGTCGCGATCTTCGCCGTGTGCAGGCGAATGCCGTGCTTGGCGAGCACCTCGGCGATGTCGAACAGCAGGCCGGGGCGGTCGGCGGCGGTGAGGGACAGGATGTAATGACGGCCTGCCTCGTCGGGCCGGATGCTGACCCGCGGCGTGATCGGGAAGTGCTTGACCTGGCGTGAAAGCCGGCCCGCCGACGGCCGCTCCGGGGGCGCGGGATGCTGCAGGCGGGCCGCCAGCTCGTGCTCGATGAGGGTGATGATGTCGCGGTAGCCGGCGCCGTAGCCCGAGCTTTGCAGTATGAAGCTGTCGAGCGCGTAGCCATGATGCGTGGTGTGCACCTTCGCATCGAGGATGGAAAAGCCCATGCGGCCGAAGAAGCCGGTGAGGCGCACGAACAAGTCCTTCTGGTCGCGGGTGAAGACCATCACCTGAACGCCGGTTTCCTCCTCCAGTACGCGCGCCTTCACGACCGGCACGTCGGCGTCGGGGCGGAAGTAGAGCACTCGGGTGTGCCAGGCGATCTCCTCGGGTGAGTGGCGCATGAAATACACGGCGTCGAGCTCGCCCCACAGCGCGCCCTCCACGTCCGGTCGCAGGCCGTGATAGCGCAACAGCCGGCGCGCATCCTCCTGCCGGCCGTCGAGGCCGAGCGCCTCCTGCGGGGTGGCGCCGCGCAGCAGGCGCTGGGTGGCGAAGAACAGGTCCTCCAGGAGCTTGCCTTTCCAGCCGTTCCAGACCTTGGGGCTGGTGCCGCGGATGTCGGCATGGGTCAGCAGGTAGAGCGCGGTCAATCGACGCTCGGTGCCGACGACGGCGGCGAATCTTGCGATGACCTCGGGGTCGGAAGTGTCCGACTTCTGCGCGACCTGCGACATCGTCAGGTGGTGCTCCACCAGCCAAACCACCAGTTCGGTGTCCTCGGCATCCATGCCGTGCTGCTCGCAGAACGTGCGCGCATCCTCCATGCCGAGCTTCGAATGGTCGCCGCCGCGGCCCTTGGCGATGTCGTGAAAGATCGCGGCGACGTAGAGCAGCCAGTGGCGATCGAAAACGAGGATCAGCCTGGTCATCAGTGGATATTCGTGCGCATGCTCGCCCATGGTGAAGCGGCGAAGATTGCGCAGCACCATCAGGATGTGCTGGTCGACGGTATAGACATGGAAGAGGTCGTGCTGCATCTGGCCGATGATGCGTCGCCACGGCGGCAGGTAGCGCGACAGCAGGCCGTAGTCGTTCATGCTCCGGAAAGCGTGCACGATGCCGCGCTTTTGCTGCAGCAGCTGGAGGAAGAGTTCGCGGTGCGCGGGAACGGCGCGGAAGGCGGCGTTGACCCGGTTGCGGCTCACCCACAGGGCGCGCAAGGTGCGCGCGGTCATACCCTTGAGTTCGGAGCGCTGCTGCAGCAGCAGGAAGCATTCGAGCAGGGCCGAGGGCGTGCGTTCGAAGACCTCCGCATGGCGGATGTCGAGCAGTTCGCGCACCGCCTGGAAGCGCTCGTTGATGGTGATCGCCGCGCCGCGGTCGGGGAAGATCACGGTGCCGTAGTTCTGTAGCAGGACGGTGTTGAGCTGGGTGACCATCTTCGCGGTCACGTAGTACCGCTGCATCAGCACTTCCGAGGCGCGGCGCGTGGCCGTGGCCTCGATGCCCATGATCCGGGCAAGCCTTTCCTGATGGTCGAACAGCAGGCGGTCCTCGGCCCGGCCGCTGAGGTAGTGCAGGCGGATGCGCACATGCTGCAGGAAGCGCTCGACGCTGCGCAGGTCGCTGGCGTCGCCGCCGGTGATCAGGCGACGGCGCGCGAGGTCGCGCCAGTTGCGCCCGAGGCCCGCGGCGCGGGCGATCCAGCCGAGCATCTGCAGGTCGCGCAGTCCGCCGGGGCTTTCCTTGCAGTTCGGCTCGAGGGCATACGGGGTGTCGTTGTAGCGCGCATAGCGCTGCTGTTGCTCGAGCTGCTTGGCCTTGTAGAAGGCGCGGACGTCCAGCGATTCGCGGTACAGGAGCGTGAGTTCGTCGAACAGGCGGACGTCGCCCGCGAGAAAACGGGCCTCGAGCAGGCTGGTCTGGATGGTGATGTCCTCGGCGGAGGCGGCGAGGCACTCTTCCACCGTTCGCACCGAGTATCCGATCTCCAGGCCGATATCCCACAGGGCGCCGACCATGGCCGAGAGGCGCGCCTGCACGTCCGCGTCGGGCGGCAGCGGGAGCAGGATCAGCAGGTCGACGTCGGAGCAGGGGAACAGCTCGCCCCGCCCGTAGCCGCCGACCGCCACCAGTGCCGCGCCTTCCGGCATGTCGCACGCCGCCCACAGGCGGATGATCGTGTCGTCGACCAGTTTCGCCCGGCCCTTGAGCAGGGCCGCGGTGTGCGGACGTGCTTCGTAGCTCGCGCGCAGTGCCTCGGCGCCGTCCTTGAGTTGCGTTCGGGCATCCCCGATCAGGGCTTGCAGTTGTGCGGTCTGGGCGTCGGTCATCGGCGGGCGAAGAGGAGGGGAGGGGTGGCGCGCGCCCCGGGCGGGGCCTTGTTCAGCCGAATGTGGCTGCAACCAGGGCGGGTGGAGCCGGCGCCTTTTCGGACAGCGTCAGTACCTCCACACCGGCCTCGGTGACGACCACCGTGTGTTCCCACTGCGCCGACAGGCTGCGGTCCTTCGTCACGATGGTCCAGCCGTCGGGCAGTTCCGAGATGGCAGCCTTGCCGGCGTTGATCATGGGCTCGACGGTGAAGATCATGCCCGGCTGCAGTTCGGGCCCGGTGCCCGCCTTGCCGTAGTGCAGCACCTGCGGCTCCTCGTGGAACTTCAGCCCGATGCCGTGGCCGCAGAACTCGCGTACCACCGAGAAGCCATTGCCTTCCGCATGCTTCTGAATGGCGCTGCCGATGTCGCCGAGTCGCCCGCCGGGCCGCACCGCGGCGATGCCGAGCCACATGCACTCGTAGGTGATCTGGGTCAGGCGCCTGGCGATGATGCTCGCATCGCCGCCGACGAGGAACATCCGGCTGGTGTCGCCATGAAAGCCTTCCTTGATGACGGTGATGTCGATGTTGATGATGTCGCCCTTCTTGAGCCTCTTGTCCCCGGGCACGCCATGGCAGACCTGGTGGTTCACCGAGGTGCAGATCGACTTGGGGTAGGGCGTGTAACCCGGCGGCGCGTAGTTCAGGGGCGCAGGCACGGTGTCCTGCACATTGACCATGTAGTCGTGGCACAGGCGGTCGAGTTCGCCGGTGGTGACCCCAGGCTTGACGAAGGGCTCGATGTAGTCGAGCACTTCCGAGGCCAGCCGGCCGGCGACGCGCATTTTTTCGATTTGTTCTGGGGTCTTGAGGGTGATGCTCATGTCGGGGGCGTGCGCGGGAACTTGAAGGGATCGTAGGCTAGCGCATGCGCCTCTCGGGGGCAAACGCGCCGCGCGCGCGTGTCTTGAGTCGTGTAACGGGCGCGTGCTAGTATCGCGGGCTTGTCTGCACCTGCAGGCAAAATCCACACGCCCGGTGGTAAAGGGGTCCGTGGCGCGTTTCGGGAATCGATTGCGATCGGTCCGGGAACGCCCTGCGGCTGAGATGGCAAGGCGCGAGATCCGCGTCGGGCCTTCCCGCCGGGCGGAGGCAAAACCCTTCAATTCGGAGTTTCACATGACTGTCACGATGCGTCAGATGCTCGAAGCGGGCGTCCACTTTGGCCACCAGACCCGCTTCTGGAATCCGCGCATGGCCCCCTACATCTTCGGCCAGCGCAACAAGATCCACATCGTCAATCTCGAGAAGACGATGGTGAAGTACCTGGAGGCGATGGACTTCGTTCGCAAGCTCGCTGCCAATCGCGGAAATATCCTGTTCGTCAGCACCAAGCGCCAGGCGCGCGAGATCATCTCCGAGGAAGCCAAGCGCGCCGGCATGCCGTTCGTCGACGAGCGCTGGCTCGGTGGCATGCTGACCAACTTCAAGACCGTCAAGCAGTCGATCAAGCGCCTGAAGGAAGTCGAGGCGATGATGGAAGACGGTTCGATCGAGCGTCTGTCCAAGCGCGAAGCGCTGACCCTGAGCCGCGAGCTCGACAAGCTGCAGAAGAGCATCGGCGGCATCAAGGACATGGGCGGCCTGCCCGATGCGCTCTTCGTCATCGATGTCGGCTACCACAAGATCGCCATCACCGAAGCGCAGAAGCTCGGCATCCCGGTCGTCGCGGTGGTCGATACCAATCACTCGCCGGAAGCCGTGGACTACGTCATCCCGGGTAACGACGATTCCTCCCGCGCCATCCGTCTCTACGCCCGTGGCGTTGCCGACGCGGTGCTCGAAGGCCGCAGCCAGGTGCTGCAGGAAATCGTGGCTGCCGGTGGCGACGAGTTCGTCGAGGTCGAGAGCGAAGACGGCACGCAGGAACAGGCCTGATCTTCAGGTGGCCGCCCTGTCCCGGCGATGTGCCGGGTTCGGGCGGCCAGGCATTCCTGGTGGCGGCCTGCGGGCTGCCGCCTGCATTACACGAATATTCAGGAGTTGCAGCATGGCGGAAATCACCGCAAGCATGGTCAAGGAACTGCGCGAGAAGACCGACGCGCCGATGATGGAATGCAAGAAGGCGCTCACCGAAGCTGCCGGCGACATGGGCAAGGCGGAGGAAATCCTGCGCGTCAAGCTCGGCAACAAGGCCTCCAAGGCCGCGTCCCGCGTGGCTGCCGAAGGCATCGTCGGCATCTACCTGTCCGACGACGGCAAGCTCGCGGCGATGGTCGAGCTGAACTGCGAGACCGACTTCGTCGCCAAGAACGACGATTTCCTCGGTCTCGCGTCGGAACTCGCGACGATGGTCGCCAAGCAGAACCCGGCCGACGTCGCGGCGCTGTCGGCGCTGACGATCGACGGCAAGACGGTCGAGGAAGTGCGCTCGGCCCTGGTCGGCAAGATCGGCGAGAACATGAGCATCCGCCGCTTTGCCCGTGTCGAGGCGAAGGGTCGCGTCGCGAGCTACGTCCACGCCGGCTCGAAGATCGGCGTGCTGGTCGATCTGGTCGGTGGCGACGAGCAGCTGGCCAAGGACCTGGCGATGCACATCGCCGCCTCCAAGCCGAAGTCGCTGGATGCCTCCGGCGTGTCGTCGGAGCTGATCGAGGCCGAGCGTCGCATCGCCATCGAGAAGGCGCGCGAAGCGGGCAAGCCCGAGGCGATGCTCGACAAGATCGCCGACGGTACCGTGCAGAAGTACCTCAAGGAAGTGACCCTGCTCGGCCAGCCCTTCGTCAAGGACGACAAGAGCACCGTCGAGGCGCTGCTGAAGGCGCGTGGCGCTTCGGTCGCCGGCTTCGTGCTCTACGTCGTGGGCGAGGGCATCGAGAAGAAGGTTACCGACTTCGCTGCCGAAGTGGCCGAGCAGGCTGCCGCCGCGGCGCAGAAGTAAGGAGCCGACCGTGTCCGCCGCCTACAAGCGCATCCTGCTGAAGCTCTCGGGCGAAGCCCTCATGGGCGATGACGCCTACGGCATCAACGAGGATGTGGTGAACCGCATCGTGTCCGAAATCGCCGAGGTCTCGCGCCTCGGCGTGCAGGTCGGCGTGGTGATCGGCGGCGGCAACATCTTTCGCGGCATGAAGGGCGCGGCCACCGGCATGGACCGCGCCACCGCCGACTACATGGGCATGCTGGCGACCGTGATGAACGCGATGGCGCTGGCCGACGCGATGCGCCGCATGGACGTCGAGGCGCGCGTGCAGTCGGCGCTGCGCATCGACCAGGTGGTCGAGCCCTACATCCGTGGTCGCGCCATCCGCCACCTCGAAGAAGGGCGCGTCGTCATCTTCGCCGCCGGCACCGGCAACCCCTTCTTCACCACCGACACGGCAGCCGCGTTGCGCGGCGCGGAGATCGGTGCCCAGATCGTGCTCAAGGCCACGAAGGTCGACGGCGTCTACACGGCCGATCCGAAGAAGGATCCGGAAGCCCAGCGCTATCACCGCATCAGCTTCGACGAGGCGATCGGCCGCAATCTGGCCGTACTCGACTCCACCGCGTTCGCACTGTGCCGTGACCAGAAACTGCCGATCAACGTATTCTCGATCTTCAAGCCCGGCGCCCTCAAGCGTGTCGTAATGGGCGAAGATGAAGGGACGCTGGTCCATTCCTGATCCATTGGAGAATGTGCGCATGACACCAGAACTGAAAAAGATCACCGAACAGAAGATGCAGAAGTCGGTCGAGGCACTGAAGACGGATCTTGCCAAGGTGCGGACCGGCCGTGCGCATACCGGCCTGCTCGACCATGTCATGGTCGAGTACTACGGCTCGATGGTCCCGATCAACCAGGTTGCCAACATCACCCTGATCGATGCCCGCACGATCGGCGTGCAGTGCTGGGAAAAGCCGATGACGGGCAAGGTCGAGCGCGCGATTCGGGACAGCGACCTCGGCCTCAACCCGGCGAACATGGGCGAGATCCTGCGCGTGCCGATGCCGGCGCTGACCGAGGAGCGTCGTCGCGATCTGACCAAGGTCGTGCGGCACGAAGGCGAGACGGCCAAAGTCGCCGTGCGCAACCTGCGTCGCGACGCCAACCAGCAGCTCAAGGACGCGGTCAAGGAAAAGACCATTTCCGAGGACGAGGAGCGTCGCGCCGAGGACCACATCCAGAAGCTCACCGACAAGTACGTCGCCGAGATCGATAACCTGCTTGCTCAGAAAGAGCAGGAGTTGATGCAGATTTGATCCGTCCGGATCGACTGTTGCCATTCGGGCACGCGAGGAGACGGACATGACGGACACCGGGTTTTCGAGTTCGACGCGGGACATTCCCGCGGTATCCGCGATTCCGCGTCATA
>JBFGUQ010000045.1:0-10280 GCA_041565515.1 Rhodocyclaceae bacterium
CGACTGCCTGCTTGCGCACTACTCGCCGGATCGGCCCGTGCGCCTGGTCGGGCACAGCATGGGCGCGAGCATCGCGAGCGTGTATGCGGGCGTCCGGCCCTGGCGCGTCGATCGCCTGGCCATGCTCGACTTCCTCGGCCTCAAGCCGCCGGCCGGTGACGATTCGCCGACCCTGATCGGCGAGTGGCTGGCGGCCATCGGGACCGAGCCGAAGATGCGCGGCTACCCGAGCCACGCCGCGCTGGCAAGGCGCCTGCGGTCCGTCAATCCGCGCCTGGGCGCGGAGCGGGCGGCATTCCTCGCGCAAGCGGTCAGCCGCATCGGCGACGATGGTCGGGTCGAGATGGCCTGCGATCCCTGGCACAAGATCCCCGCGCCTGCGGTCTATCGGGTCGAGGATGCGATGGCGAGCTGGCGACGGATCGTTGCGCCGGTCCTGCTGCTCATCGCCGAGGACGGCTTCGTGCGCCAGCGCTTCGGCAGCGATTCCGAGGAACTGCGGCGGCGCATGGCGTGCTTCGCCACGCTCCAGTCCTCGACCATCGCCGATGCCGGCCACAACCTGCAGCACGATCAGCCGGAGGTGGTCGCGGCGGCGCTGGAGGCATTTCTCCTGGGCGAGTGATCGCACCCGCGCCCGGTTGCTTCGGGCTGACACATTGCTCCACCGGCATGGAGGCATGCCGACAAGGGGGAGACGATACGCACTAAGATGCCGACAGACGTGCGTTTCCCGCGCGTGCATGGCGCGACGACCTCGATCGAAACCTTTTCGCCGCGGCCTCGCGGCAGAGGGGACCGAGCTCAGCCTCGTCGCCCCGGCCTGCGGCGGCGAGCCGGCGGGCGAGGACGTCATCGGGCTGCCGCCCCGCTCGCCGGGCACTGCCGCAAGCTGCGCCGCCCACGCGCGACTGCGGGCCGAGCAGCCGGGCGCTCGGGTGTCAGCGCTCCGGTTCTTCGGGCGGTGGCATGAAGGCGTCCTCGTGGCTCTCGAGGTAGTCGCCCGGAGCCGGTAGCGGTGTCGATGGCACGGCCATGTCGCGCGGGCGCAACTGCTCGGTGAAGCCTTCCAGCGAGCCCATCGACTTGCGATCGCGCCGCGCCACCGGATCGCTGGTCATGTAGGCGACGACCAGCTGGGTCAGCGCCATGAGCGCCTCGCGATGGGTGCGTTCCTGCGCGTGGGAGGCGTCGCCGCCGAAGCCGATCAGCGCCGTGCGGATGTCGTTGCCGGCCTCGACCGCGGCCGCGGAGTCGGAGCGATAGAAGCGGAACACGTCGCGCCGGTGCGCGATGCCCCTGTCGCGCGCGAGGGCGATCAGCTTGTGGGTGAGGTGGTAGTCGAAGGGGCCGGACATGTCCTGCACGCAGATCGTCGCGGCGTGCTCCGAGGTGTTCTGGCCGGGCGCGGCGATCGAGATGTCGAGGCTCACCATCTCGGCGATCTCGCCGTGCAGGGCGGCCGACGCCCCGGAGCCGACTTCCTCGGTGATGGTGAACAGGGGATGCACGTCCACTGCGAGGGGGAGGTCGTGGTCACGGACCGCCTTGCACGCCGTCAGCAGCGCGGCGACCGCGGCCTTGTCGTCGAGGTAGCGCGAATTGATGTAGCCGTCGGGCTGGATCTCGGTCTGCGGATCGAAGGCGATCCAGTCGCCGACATGAAGGCCGGCGCGGACCAGATCGTCGGCGGACGACGACGGGACGTCCGCGCGGACCTCGACGTGATCCCAGCCGACCGGCTGGCTGTCGATCTCGTCGCCGAAGGCGTGACCCGAGGTCTTGAGCGGCAGGCAGGTGCCGCGCAGATGGCCGTGGTCGGTGAAGATCGTCAGGCGCGAGCCTTCGGCGAAGCGCGCCGACCAGTGCCCGATCGGCACGATCGCGAGCCGGCCGTTGCTCTTGAGCTCGCGCACCATCGCGCCGAGGGTGTCGAGGTGGGTGACCACCGCGCGCGCGGGCTGCGACGCGCGGCCGCTCAGGGTGGCTCTGATCGCGCCGCGCCGCGTGATCTCGTAGGGAATGCCGAGCGCCTCCAGGCGACCGGCGGTGTAGCGCACCGCCCCGTCGGTCAGGCCAACCGGACTGGGAATCGCGAGCAGTTGCAGCAGGGTCTCCTGCAGGTACTCATAATCGATATCCGGCAGGGCGCCGGGGAGCGGGATTACGGGAGTCTCTCGACGGTCTTCTTTCATTCTTTTCCTCCGGGAAATCGGGGGGAGCAGGGCGGCGAAGCGCTCGCGCAAGGTCGCGCGGCCGGGTGCCGATCCTGCCCGGTGCCGAACGGACGAGCAAGCATCGGTCGGGCGTCGCGGCCACTGTCGCGCTTCGTCGGCGGGTGCCGGCGGGAGTGTGACGCGTCGTCCGGACCGGAAGGGCTGCGGTTCGGCGAGACAAATCGAGTATAACAAACCGCATTTGTGCAAATGTTCTTGCGCCCGGCCGCCCAGACCCGCCGGGTGCAAGCCGCGCTTCAGCGCGGTGCCTTCGCCGGGGCGTTGAGCAGCACCTCGACATGCATGATTCCGTCCTCGCCGGCCGGTACTGCGGACGGGCTCGGCGAGTCCGCAGGCGACGAAGCCTTCGGCGGGGCGACCACCTGATAGGCGCCGCCGTCGAAACCCGCCTGCCAGCGCTGGCCCGGCTCGCCTACGATCAGCGGGCGCCAGCCATGGATGTCGTGGTAGCCGAGGTGAACCGGGCCGGCCGCCCCGGGCAACCGGCCGGCCCGCCTCGGTGTTCCGCCCGGGCCACGCTCGATCACGTGCAGCGTGCAGGTGTCCGCGCGGATCGCGTTGCGGCCGCACAGGCGGAACACCAGCTCGCTCACCGCATCGCCGTTGAGGTCGCCCCGCCATGTCGACACCGTGGCGTCCGGGTCGCGCCGGATCTCGGCCGTCAGGTCCGCCAGCGCGAGCGCGAGCGCGGCCTGCTCGAATTCCGTGTCGGGGTCGGCGCCCGAATCGGTCTGTTCCGATCCCGCGTGGCCGGTCAGGCGCTGCACCGCCGGCAGGAATACCGCCGCATGCAGCATCTGGTTGCGATGCCGCCTGCTGTAGGCGGGCAGCGGCCCCACGACCGGGGTATGGCGCAACTGGATCATGCCGACCACCCACCATTGCCCGTTCGCCTGGCGCTCGAGGATCGGACCGCCCGACATGCCGGCCTCGAAGGCGCAATCGACGGCAACGAGCCCGAAGAGCCGCTCGCGATGACGCGCGTGGCAGGGGGACTCCACCGCGACGCCGGCCCTGGTGCGCGCCGAAAGGGGGAAGCTGACGGTCATCAGCGGTCCGGCGGGCGGGTAGGCGCCGTCGGTCGGTGGCAGGATCGGCAGCCAGCCGTACTGCCGGCCGAGGCACTCGTCCAGCCGCAGGATCGCCCAGTCGCCGCGCATCCCGCGCGACGTGCCCGGATGGTAGTTGCCGAAGTCGACGACGCGCGCTCGGCTCCGAGTGGCGAAACGCCCGGGCCGGTGTCGGTCGGCGCCCGCATGAAACAACAGCGTTGACGCCGCGAAGGGCGCTGCGGTGTCGCGGCGGTCGAGCCGGGCGCCGCGTTCGGGCAGGAAGGCCGAGTGGTAGGTCGTCATGACATGGCATTCGCCTACCAGGAAGGCCGTGCCCACCTGGCGACGCTGATCGGTCAGCAGTCCGACGGACCTGAAGATGGGCAGCGTCGGATCCCTGTACACCCGGCCGTCCTTGACGAAGACGTTTGCCCCCGCGCCCGCCGCGACGAGCAGGCAGGCGAATCCGGCCACCGCGAGCACCGCGATCGAGGCCGCGTGCGCGGCGGCGCGGGCGCAGCGGACGCCTGCTGCGGCAGGCGAATCCTGCCGGTGCCCAGCGCGCCGCCGGCAGCTGGAATCGAAGAGCTTGTTCGGGTTCGACATGGCACCCCCTCGGGCGGATCGGCGTGAGCCGCCGCCCGACGCCGGTCGTTCCAACGGGGCCATTCTTCCGGCACGAGGAGCGATCCGACCCATGAATGACAGCTCCGACGGCGAAGTGTTCGGCGCGATCGCGCGTGCCAACGTTCAATTCCGGAGCGCTCCAATGGGACGCCGCCGCCCCGGCTGGAGCACCGACGGAACCGGCATGATTTCGTCAAGTAACTGTAAATAAACGGGTTTTATAAACTGGCACGGTGCCTGCGATGTGTCGGCGTGGCGAACGACACGTCATGCACCGAAAACACGAGGAGACACCAATGCTCTACGCACTGCCCGGCCAGACTGGCGCCAAGGTCCAGTTCAAGAACCGCTACGACAACTTCATCAACGGCAAGTGGGTCGCGCCGATCCGCGGCCAGTATTTCGACAACCTGACCCCGGTTACCGGACGCCCCTATTGCCAGGTTGCGCGCTCGACCGAGGAGGACGTGAACCTCGCGCTCGACGCCGCCCACGCCGCAGCCGACCAGTGGGCCAAGACCCCGGTCAGCCAACGCGCGCTGATCCTGAACCGCATCGCCGACCGCCTGCAGGAGAACCTCGAAGCCCTGGCCTACGCCGAGACGGTGGACAACGGCAAGCCGATCCGCGAAACGCTCAATGCGGACATCCCGCTGGCGATCGATCACTTCCGCTACTTCGCCAGCTGCATCCGCGCCCAGGAAGGCTCGCTGTCCGAGATCGACGACGACACCGTGGCCTATCACTTCCACGAGCCACTCGGCGTGGTCGGCCAGATCATCCCGTGGAACTTCCCCATCCTGATGGCGGCCTGGAAGATCGCGCCGGCGCTTGCCGCGGGCAACTGCATCGTGCTCAAGCCCGCCGAGCAGACGCCGACCAGCATCCTGGTGCTGATGGAGGCGATCGCCGACCTGCTGCCTGCGGGCGTGCTCAACATCGTCAACGGTTTCGGCCTGGAAGCCGGCAAGCCGCTCGCCTCGAGCCCGCGCATCGCCAAGATCGCCTTCACCGGCGAGACCACCACCGGCCGCCTGATCATGCAGTACGCCAGCCAGAACATCATCCCGGTGACGCTGGAGCTCGGCGGCAAGAGCCCCAACATCTTCTTCGACGACGTCGCGGCGCAGGACGACGATTTCCTCGACAAGGCCATCGAGGGCTTCGTCCTGTTCGCCTTCAACCAGGGCGAAGTGTGCACCTGCCCGTCACGCGCGCTGGTGCAGGAATCGATGTACGACCGCTTCATGGATCGCGCGATCTCGCGCGTCAAGGCGATCAAGCAGGGCAGCCCGCTCGACACCGAAACGATGGTCGGCGCCCAGGCCTCGAGCGAGCAGGTCGAGAAGATCCTGTCCTACATGGACATCGGCCGCCAGGAAGGCGCGGAATGCCTCGTCGGTGGCGGGCGCGCGCAAATGAAGGGCGAACTCGCCGAGGGCTATTACGTCCAGCCCACGGTGTTCGCCGGGCACAACAAGATGCGCATCTTCCAGGAGGAGATTTTCGGCCCGGTGCTGTCGGTCGGCAGATTCCGCGATGAGGCCGAGGTGCTGGCGCAGGCCAACGACACGCTGTACGGCCTCGGCGCCGGCGTGTGGACGCGCGACGGCAGCCGCGCCTACCGCATGGGCCGTTCGATCAAGGCCGGCCGGGTGTGGACCAACTGCTATCACCTGTACCCGGCGCACGCCGCGTTCGGCGGCTACAAGCAGTCGGGCATCGGGCGCGAGAACCACCGCATGATGCTCGATCACTACCAGCAGACCAAGAACCTGCTCGTGAGCTACAGCCCGAAGGCGCTCGGCTTCTTCTGATCCTGCTTCTGTCTCCCGCCGCCCGTTTGGGGGGTGTTTACGGGGTGGCCACGGCCACCCCTTTTTGCATGCAGGAGGGATCGATGAAGACCACACTTCGCGTCACCGCGACCGCCGCCACGCTGACGCTGATCGAGCGTCTGGCCCGGAAGCACGGTCCGCTGATGTTCCACCAGTCCGGCGGCTGCTGCGATGGCAGCGCGCCGATGTGTTATCCGCGCGGCGAATTCATGCTCGGCGCCTCCGATGTGCTGCTGGGCGAGATCGGCGGCATGCCCTTCTACATCAGCCGGTCGCAGTTCGAGTACTGGAAGCACACCCAGCTGATCATCGACGTGGTCGAGGGTCGCGGCGGCATGTTCTCGCTCGAAGGGCCCGAGGGCCTGCGCTTCCTGACCCGGTCGCGCCTGTTCGACGACACCGAGTGGCTCGCGGTGCAAGCCGACGACCGCGCCCAGGGGCGCACGAACTGAGGAAGGCGTCGCCTGCGCCAACAGGTGGCAGGATGTTTGCTTGATCCCCGGTCGACGATAACGAGAGTCGCCGCTACAGGCGACGGAGGAGACGGGATGGAGCAGGTTCTGACACCGGCGGCGCAGCCGACGCAGATCATGGCCGTTCGGCGGCAATTCTTCGAGCTGGGGCAGAACCCCGAAACGGGGCTGCGCGCGCCGGTGCTGCGCTCGTGGCAGCGCTGCCGCGGCCGCGGCCTCGACGACCGCGCCGCAGCGCAGGCGGGGTTGCTCGACCGCAGCCTGCTGGGCGAGGCGCGCGAGCGCAGCCGCCGCCTGCTCGGGCAGGCCAGCGGCGTGATGGAGCATCTGTTCGAGCACATCCGCAGCTCCGGCAGCATGGTGCTGCTGGCCGACAGCGACGGCTTGATCCTGCACGGACTGGGCGACGCCGACTTCGTCGACCGTGCGAGCCGGGTCGCGCTGCAGCCGGGTGCGAGCTGGAGCGAGCGCGATCGCGGCACCAACGCGATCGGTGCGGCGCTGATCGAGGGCGGCCCGAACGAGATCCTCGGCGGCGAGCACTACCTGCAGCGCAACGCCGGCCTGAGTTGCAGTGCCGCGCCGATCTTCGATTCCGGCGGCGCCCTGCTCGGCGTGCTCGATATCTCCAGCGACTGGCGCAGGCACCAGTCGCACACGCTGGGACTGGCGCGACTGGGCGCGCGCATGCTCGAGCGTCGCCTGTTCGAGGCCGAGCATACGCGCCACCTGCTGCTGGCCTTCCACACCCGACCCGAGGGCGTCGGCGGGCTGCAGGACGGGCTGCTGGCGGTGTCGGCCGACGGCGAGATCCTCGCGGCCGATGGCGTGGCGCGCCGCCTGCTGGGCCTCGAGGCTCGCGGCGGGGGCGCGCTCGGTGACTTCGATGGGCTGTTCCGCACCCCGTTCGGCGTGGCGATCGACCGCGCGGCACGCGACCCGGTCGCCTTGCTCGCCCTCGACCTGCGTGGCGGTGGCGAGGTGTATGCGCGGGCGCGGGTCGGCCTGTCGTGGCGCGCGCAGCCCGGCGTGTCGGCACCGTCGGCACGATCCGCGCCCGCTGCGCGCAAGCGCGCCGCCACGGGCCGGCGCGGCCTCGGCGGCGCAGACGAGGCCAAGGCCGAAGCCCTGCCCCTGCCGACGGAGGCGGTGACGCTGGTCGATCTGGCCACCGGCGATGCCGCACTGCAGCGCGCACTCGATCACGCCGGCCGCATCGCCGGGCGCAACATCCCGCTGCTGATCCAGGGCGAGTCGGGGGTCGGCAAGGAGGTGTTCGCCCGCGCCTTCCACAATAGCGGGCCACGCGCGGGCGGGCCCTTCGTCGCCCTGAACTGCGCCGCGATCCCGGAGACGCTGATCGAATCCGAACTCTTCGGCTACGTCGGCGGCGCCTTCACCGGCGCGCGGCGCGAGGGGGCGGCGGGCAAGATCCAGCAGGCACACGGCGGCACCCTGTTCCTCGACGAGATCGGCGACATGCCGCTGTCGATGCAGGCCAGACTGCTGCGCGTGCTCCAGGATCGCTGCGTGCAGCCGGTCGGCGGCAGCAGTTCCGTGGCGGTGGATATCTCGCTCGTCTGCGCCACCCATCGCGTTCTCGCCGACGCGGTGCGCGCGGGCGGTTTTCGCGAGGATCTGTATTACCGCGTCAATGGGCTCACCGTGTCGTTGCCGCCGCTGCGCGCGCGCAGCGACATCCGTCGCATCGTGCGCAGGCTGGTCGCAGCCGAGATCGAGGACGGGGCGAGCGGCCGCATCACGGTCAGCGAGGAGGTGATGCACTTGTTCGAGCGCCGTCCCTGGCCGGGCAACATCCGCCAGCTCCAGAACGTGCTGCGGGTGGCGGTCGCCCTGCTCGACGAAGGCGAGCGGGAGATCTGCCCGCGGCACCTGCCGGAAGCCATGTTCGCTGCCGAGCTTGCGCCCGGCGAGCAGACGTCGCCGCTGCGCCAGCCGGCGGCTCGCGCAGCGGCCGCGCCGGGCATGCTGTCGGCCCGCGGCATGCGGTTGAAGGAGGCCCAGCTCGACGTCATCGAGCGCGTGATGGAGGAAGTCGGCGGCAACCTCACCGCCGCCGCGCGGCAGCTGGGCATCAGCCGCAACACCCTCTATCGACGCCTCGGCCGCATGCGCTGACGGCGGCGTTTCACTCCATGCCGAGCAGGGCGGCGGTGCGTGCGACGATGCGCGCCAGCAGTTCATCCGCCATTCGACCGCCCGGCGAGTCGCGCCCCGGCGGGCGGTAGGCGAGGCTGACCCGCCCCGCGGCCGCGTGCACCGAGTACACCGCGATCGACAGCGGGCACAGGGCGATGTTGTGCCGCGCCTCGCGTGCGAGCACGGCAGCCACCCGCACGCTGCAGAAGCTCAGGATTTCGGCGTGTGCGTAGATTCCCTCCGGATGGTCGAGGTCGCCGGCGGTGCGATCGAGCATGTCGCCGAAGTGGCTGATGCCCGGCGCGGCGAGACCTTCCTCGGCGATGGCGTCGGCGAGCGCCTCGCGCACTGCGGCAAAGTCGATTCCGTCCAGGTGGCGAACGCGGATCGTCGCATCCTGGGCCTGCACGCCAGTGGCGCACATGGCCAGCAGGACCAGCAGGCGCAGCAACGCGAAAAGGCCCGCCAGTGGCGCCGGCAGCGGGGTCCTAGCGTCCATTGCGTGCTGGCGCGCCGGCGGTTCGATGGCCTTGCAGTGCCGCCTGTTCCGCCGCCGGGAAGAGGTGCGCCACCGAGCGGCCGAATTCGGTCCGCACCAGCGCCAGGTCGAGGAAATCCTCCGGGATCGGGGTGGCGAACAGCTCCGGCATGTCCAGACCGCGTTCGGCGCCCTCGCGCACGACGGTGGCCAGCCACCTCAGGTAGGCGCGGGTTTCGCCGATGGCTGCCGCGCCGCCGTCGGCCGCCTCGCCATTGCCGATTTCGCCATGGCCGGGGATCCAGCGCTTCGCCGGCAGCTGCGCGAGCGCGTCGAGCGCGGCCAGCCAGCGCGGGATGTCGGCGTGGGGCGTGGTCGGGGCGCGGCGCCTGAACAGCAGGTCGCCGGCGAACACCGTGCCGCTGGCGTGATCGAGCACCACCAGGTCGGCGGCGTCGTGGCCGCCCAGCGCCAGCAGCTCGATGTCGCGGCCACCGACTTGCTGGCGTCCCGCGGCCAGCCTGCGGGTGGGGACCACCACTTCGGTGCCGCGCATCCAGTCGCCGTTGAGGCGGTACATGTTGTCGTTGAAGGCCTCGCCCTCGGCCTCGATGTCGCGGATGGTGGCGGGCAGGGCGGCCAGACTCCCGCGCGGGAAGGCCTGGTTGCCGAGGAAATGGTCGGGATGGTGGTGGGTGTTGATCGTGAGCACGACGGGCAGCGGGCTGAGCCGGCGGATCGCCGCGAGCATCTGCTCGCCGTAGCGTCGTGACGGCCCGGTGTCGATGACGATGATGCCTTCCGGGCCGACGATGAAGCCGGTGTTCACGATGTTGCCGCCGTTGTCGAAGGAGAAGTCCTCGGCGAGGCCGACGAACACATAGACGCCCTCGGCCACCTGTTGCGCCTCGAGGCGATAGTCGAAGGCATCCGCGCGCGCGGCGGCGCCGCTGCCAAGGAGCAGCAGGGCGAGCAAGGGGGCAAGCACCCGGGCGAAGGCGCGGGCGATCATCGCGTCACCCAGGCATCGATGCGGTTGCCGTTGTTGTCGCTGCCGCCGACATGGATGCGGCCACCGTCGGCGGGCGAGGGCAGGTCCAGGGTGAAGGCCGGGTTCTCCGCCACCGGCTCGAAGCTGCGGATGCGGGCCAGGGTGGTGCCGTTCGTGTCGGACAGCTCGATGTCCTCGATGTGGAAGGCGGGTATGCCGGGAGCGAGCCCGGTGTCCATCGGATGGATGATGCGCATGCGCACGCGCTCGCCGCCATCGACACGTGGCCAGATGCGGCCGCTGACCTCGTTGAGCCGCTCCTGCCATTCGGGCGAGCCCGATCCGGTGGAGGGTACGGTGCAGCCCCCGCCGGTCGCCGTGACCCAGGCGCCGCCCACCCGCCATACGCCGTCGGCGGTGCGCG
>JBFGUQ010000046.1:0-10195 GCA_041565515.1 Rhodocyclaceae bacterium
CGGCCCAGCCCGCCACCAGCAGCGCTATCAGTGCGATGAGCAAGGCCCACCAGCCGAGCGCCGAACGGCGCGACTCGGTCGGTGCAGCTGGCTCGGGCACCGCGGCGGATACCTCCTCGCCCAGCGTCGACGCTTTCGCGTCGGCCTCGGTATCGGGCGGTGCCTTGGGGTCGCCGTTGCGGGACGCCTTGTTCGGGACGGGCGCTTGGGTCAGGGCAGGGATTTCTTCGTTCATGGCGTGAGTTTAACCAAAGTGACTCGCGAGTGCGCGCAACAGTCCGTCATCCCCGGCCGCGGTTTCCACGATCTGGCCGAAGCCCGCCTCGCGCGCAACGGCCGCGATGCGCGAATGCGAGGCGAACACCGGAATCTGGCGCAGGGACGCCATGCCGCTCTCCCCCACCATCGCCGCCAGGTTGCGCACGCCCTCGCTGCTGGTCAGCAGCAAGGCGTCGAGTTGCCCAACTCGGGCGGCAGACACAAGAGGAGCGGGATCGACGTCGGGGCAATGACGACGGTAACAGGTGATGAACTCCACAGTGGCGCCGCGGGCGCGCAAGGTGTCGGCGAGCAGGTCGCGCCCGCCATCGCCACGGAAGATCAGGATCTTGCGCCCGGCGACCGCCTCGGCCGCGAAGGCCGGCAGCGCGATCACCGCCTCGCTGTCGAAGCCGGCCCGCGGCGCAATGACATCGGCAAAACCGTATCCGTGCAGCACCCGCTCGCTGCCCTTGCCCACGGTCGCGACCCGCAACGTGGACGGCCACGCACGGCGCGCAAGCAAGGCGTCGAGCGCATGACGTACCGCGTTGGGGCTGACGAAGAAGGCGATATCGAAACCGTCCAGCCGATCGGCGATTGCCTCGAGCGGCCCGGGGTCGGGCGCCGGGCCGATCGCCAGCACCGGAAACAGCACGGGCTCGCAGCCGGCAGCGCGAAGCGCGGAGCACAGACTCCCGGCCTGCTCGCGCGGACGCGTGACCACGATCCTTCGCCCCGCAAGGGGCCGGGTGTCCATGCTCGGGTTCGGGTCGGCGGGCAAGATGCGTCAGCCGATCGCGGCCAGGATCGCCTCCGCGCCCTGCGCCCGCAGGTCCTCGGCCAGGGCGCGTCCGAGCGGCTCGGCGTCGCCAACTGCGCCTTCACGCTCGGAGCGCACGATGAGGCTGCCATCGGGCCGGGCGACGAAACCGCGCAGCCAGAGCTTGCCGCCACGGACTTCGGCATAGGCACCGAGCGGCACCTCGCAGCTGCCGGCGAGCGCCCGTGCCACCGCGCGCTCGGCAAGCACGCAGGCCGCGGTGTCGGCGTCGTTGAGTGGCTGCAGCCAGCGCAGCAGTTCGGCACGGCCGGCGAGGCATTCGATGCCGAGCGCGCCCTGCCCGGCCGCCGGCAGCGAGATCTCCGCGGGCAGTACCGAACGGATGCGCTCCTTCAGGCCGAGGCGGGTAAGCCCCGCCGCGGCAAGAATGATGGCGTCGTACTGACCTTCGTCGAGCTTGCGCAAGCGGGTATCGAGGTTGCCACGCAGGCTGGTCACGCCGAGATGCGGATACTGCGCATGCAGTTGCGACTCGCGGCGCAGCGAGGAGGTGCCGACCACCGCGCCCGGCGGCATGTCGGCAAGGCTGTCGTAGCGATTCGACACGAAGGCATCGAGCGGGACTTCGCGCTCGGAGATGCAGGCAAGTGCGAACTCCTCTTCCATCTGCATCGGCACGTCCTTCATGGAATGCACCGCGATGTCGGCACGACCGTCGAGCAAGGCGGTTTCCAGCTCCTTGACGAACAGGCCCTTGCCGCCGACCTTGGCCAGCGGCCGGTCGAGGATCTGGTCGCCGCGCGTGGTCATGCCGAGCAGCTCGACCTTGCAGCCGGGATACAATGCCTCGAGCCTTGCCTTCACGTGCTCGGCCTGCCACAGGGCGAGCCGGCTTTCTCGGGTGGCGATGACGATTCGCTCGGGGGCGACGGCGGTTTGGCTCACGATAGGAAACTCACGCAAGAGGAAACGAACATGCTGGCAACGGCATATTGCCGCAAGGCAGCATCAGGGTTGGCACGAACGGCGCGCAGGCTGGCCGGGATTCTAGCATGCGTACCTCTCGCGCTTTGCGCCGCGCAGCCGGCACTGCCGCTGGCCACCGATCTGGCCGCCGACGCGCAGCGCATGCGCGCTCAGCGTCTGCCCATGGTGGTGCTGTACAGTCAGGCCGACTGCAGCTACTGCGAGCAGGCCCGCATCTACCTGGTACCGATGTCCGGGAGCACGCCGGCAAGCGCGCTGTTTCGGCAGGTCGACCTCGATTCCGACGCTGCGCTGGTGGACTTTGCCGGCCGGCGCACCTCGCACCGCGAGGTGGCAAGGAGCCAGAGGGTGGGTTTCACGCCCACCGTGGTCGTCTATGATGCCGCGGGGCGCGAGCTCGGCGAGCGCATCGTCGGCATGCGCCTGCCCGATTTCTACGGCCAGTACATCGACAACGCGATCGAAGCTGCGCGCACGACCCTGGGCGCCGCGCCATAGCCGTGGCGCCGCCAGCCCACCCACCCAACCAGGCCCAGTGAGCCGCACCGCCATGACTGAAGACAAAGACGAACCCCTGCGTGAAGACATCCGCCTGCTCGGCCGCATGCTCGGTGACACCGTGCGCGACCAGCAAGGCGAGGCGGCATACGAACTGATCGAGCGCATCCGGCAGAACTCGGTGCGCTTTCGCCGCGACGACGACATCGCCGCCCGCCGCGAACTCGAAGACATCCTCGACGCCTTGTCGCGCGACCAGACCATCCAGGTGGTGCGCGCCTTCAGCTACTTCTCGCACCTGGCGAACATCGCCGAAGACCAGCACCACATCCGCCGCACCCGCGCGCACCTGATCGGCGGCTCGGCGCCGCGCGAGGGCAGCCTCGCCCATGCGCTCGCGCGCGCCTTCGACAGCAAGGTCACCGACGCGGCCGGGATGGTGGATTTCCTCGACTCCGCGCTGATCTCGCCGGTGCTGACCGCCCACCCCACCGAAGTCCAGCGCAAGAGCATCCTCAACTGCGAGACCGTGATCGCCCGCCTGCTCGACGAGCGAGATCGCATGCAGCTCACGCCCGAGGAGGCCGACGCCAATCTCGCGGGGCTGCGCCGTGCCGTCCTGACGCTGTGGCAGACGCGCATGCTGCGGCCGGCAAAGCTGTCGGTCATCGACGAGGTCAACAACGGCCTGTCCTACTTCGAGACCACCTTCCTGCGCGAACTGCCCCGCCTCTACGCAAGCCTGGAGGATCGCCTCAGCCGCGCCGACCCCGCGCTGGGCGCGCCCGAGCTCGCCGCCTTCCTCGAAGTCGGCAGCTGGATTGGCGGCGACCGCGACGGCAACCCCTTCGTCACCGCCGAGGTGCTCGAGCGCGCGCTGGCGATGCAGGCCGCCGTCGCACTCGGCTATTACCTCGACGAACTGCACGTGCTCGGCTCGCAGCTCTCGCTCGGCATCGGCCTGGTGAGCGCCTCGGACGCGCTGCTGGAGCTTGCCGAACGCTCGCCCGACCGATCGCCGCACCGCAGCGACGAGGCCTACCGGCGCGCGATCTCGGGCATCTACGCGCGGCTCGCCGCCTCCTACCGCATGCTGCTCGGCCATGCCCCGGCGCGCCCCGCAGTGGCCGAGGCGGAGCCCTATGCCGACAGCGCGGCGCTGGCGGCGGATCTCGACACCCTGCACCGCTCGCTCATCGCCAACGGCTCGGCGGCGCTCGCCCGCGGCCGGCTGCGCCATCTGCGCCGAGCGGTCAAGGTGTTCGGCTTCCACCTCGCCCCGATCGACCTGCGACAGAACTCCGATGTGCACGAGCGCGTCGTCGCCGAACTGCTCGAAGTCGCGCGCCCGGGCAGCGCATACACCGCGCAGGACGAAGGCGGACGCTGCGCGCTGTTGCTCGACGAGCTCGCCACCGCGCGCCCGCTCGCGTCGCCGCACGTGCACTACTCGGACGAGACCGAGTCCGAGCTCGCCATCTTCCGCGCCGCGCGCAGCGCACACCTGCGCTATGGTCCGGCTGCAATCCGCAACTGCATCATCTCCAAGACCGACGATGCCTCCGACCTGCTCGAACTCGCCGTGCTGCTCAAGGAGGCCGGCCTGCTGCGCCCGCTCGAGGGTGCGCTGGACGTCAACATCGTGCCGCTGTTCGAGACCATCGGCGATCTCGAGAACGCCGCCTCGGTGATGAACCGCTTGTTCGAACTCCCGGCCTACCGCTCGCTGCTGGGCGGGCGCGGCGACACCCAGGAGGTGATGCTGGGCTATTCCGACAGCAACAAGGACGGCGGCTTCCTCACCTCCGGCTGGTCGCTGTACAAGGCCGAGGGCGAGCTCGTCGCCACCTTCGCCCGCCACGGCGTGCGCCTGCGCCTGTTCCATGGCCGCGGCGGCTCGGTGGGCCGCGGCGGCGGACCGAGCTACCAGGCCATCCTCGCCCAGCCCGAAGGCGCGGTGCAGGGCCAGATCCGTCTCACCGAGCAGGGCGAGGTCATCGGCGCGAAATACGGCAACCCGGAAGTCGGCCGGCGCAACCTCGAGGTGCTGGTCGCGGCCACGCTGGAGACCAGCCTGCGCCCGGCCGAAGCCACGCCGACGCCGCAGGCCTTCCTCGACGCCATGCAGGCGCTGTCCGATGCCGCCTTCGCGGCCTACCGGGGCCTGGTGTACGAGACGCCGGGCTTCGAGCAGTACTTCTGGGAATCCACCGTGATCGCCGAGATCGCCGGCCTCAACATCGGCTCGCGCCCGGCCTCGCGCAAGAAGGGCACCAGCATCGAGGACCTGCGCGCCATTCCCTGGGTGTTCTCGTGGTCGCAATGCCGGCTGATGCTGCCGGGCTGGTACGGTTTCGGCAGCGCGGTGCAGGCCTTCCTCGCCACCCACCCCAAGAACGGGCTCGCCCTGCTGCAGCGCATGTTCGGCGAATGGTCGTTCTTCGCCACCCTGCTATCGAACATGGACATGGTGCTGGCCAAGAGCGATCTCGCGATCGCCTCGCGTTATGCCGCACTGGTCAAGGACGTCAGCCTGCGCGACACCATCTTCGAACGCATCCGCGGCGAGCTGCGCGCCACCGTCGACGCGCTGCTGAAGATCACCGGCCAGCAGGAACTGCTGGACGGCAACCCCCTGCTCAAGCGCTCGATCCGCAACCGTTTTCCCTACCTGGACCCGCTCAACCACGTTCAGGTCGAGCTGTTGCGCCGCTACCGCGAGGGCGGCGGCGAGGACGAACGCATCCGCAACGGCATCCACATCTCGATCAACGGCATCGCCGCCGGCCTGCGCAACAGCGGCTGATCGAAGCGGGCGCCGGGCCTACAGCCCGAGCGCCTGCCGCACCACCGGCCACTGCCGGCGGCTCACCGGCAGGCGCTCCGCCGATCCCTTGAGCAGGATCTCCCAGTGCGCATCGCCGCCGTTCTCCGCGCCCTGCTCGCCGACCCGCTCGACACCCTGAACCGCCGCGCGCGCCACCAGGCAGTTGCGATGCACGCGCAGGAAGCGCTGCGGGAACTCCTGCTCGATCTGCACCAGCGATTCGTCGAGCAGGTAGTCGCGCTCGGCGCTGCGTGCGGTGACGTACTTGAGTTCGGCCTTCAGGAACAGCACCTCGGCAACCGGCAGCAGCAGGATCCGGCCGCGCTCGCTGACGCTGAAATGGCGCCTCTCGCCCGGTGCGAGCGCCGCCAGCGCGGGGTCGGACGGGGGCTGGCGCGTGCGCACCTTGGCCAGCGCCGCCGCCAGCCGCTCGGCACGCACGGGCTTGAGCAGGTAGTCCACCGCCGCGAGCTCGAACGCCTCGACCGCATACTGGTCGTAGGCGGTCACGAACACCACCGCCGGCGGGTCGTCGAGACGCGAGAGGTGGCGCGCGAGTTCCACCCCGTCCATCGCCGGCATGCGAATGTCGGCCAGCACCACCCCGGCCGGGTTCGACTCCAGCAGGCGCAAGGCCTCGATGCCATTGGCCGCCATGCCGACCACCTGGTTGGGCTGGGCGGGTGCGATGTCGCCGAGCAGGTCACGCAGGCGTGCGCGCGCGGGCGCCTCGTCGTCGACGATCAGCACCCGCAGCGACTGGGGGTCGATGACGGACTTGGTGGCTGGGCTCATGCGGGCAGGCTCCTGTAGGGCAGGCGGAGGCGGACACGATAGCGCCCGCCGGCGGTCTCGATGTCGAGGCCGGCCTCGAGATCGAAGAACAGCATCAGGCGCTCGCGGATGTTGTCGAGGGCCATGCGGTTCCCGGCGTGATGCCGGCCGGTATTGCACACCGGATTGTCGACCTCGAGGCGAAGGACCTCGCCGCTGCGGTCGATGCGCACGATGACCTCCCCGGTTTCGCTCGAGGGCTCGATGCCGTGATAGACGGCGTTCTCGATCAGCGGCTGCAGCAGCAGGGGCGGCACGCGTGCGCGCAGCAGCGCCGCATCGGCGCGCTCGCACACGCTCTCGGCACCGTCGTCGCGCTCGCCATACATCGTCGTCCCGCCGACCTCCCAGCGCACCACCAGGCGATCGCCCAGGCGCAGGCGCTCGAGGTCGACGTAGCGCTCGCACAGGGCCAGTTCGTCGCCGAGGGCGACGAGCTCGCGATTGTCCTGCATCAGGGTGCGGAACAGGTCGGCCAGCTCCTCCAGCGCCCGCTCGGCACGGCGCGGATCCGAGCGGATCACGCCGAGCACGCCGTTGAGGCTGTTGAAGAGGAAATGGGGCCGGATGCGGGCGGTCAGCGCCAGCAGCCGCGCCTCCACCAGGGCCGGGGAGTAGCGCCGGCTGCGGTAGTCGAAGTAGCTCAGGCTCAGCACGGTGGCCGCCAGCGCCCACGACAGATGGCGAAACAGCCCGCCACCCGGGCCGGTCTGCGGGCCGCCCACTAGCGGAAAGCTCAGCGTCACCGCCAGCACCACGACGCCCGCCACCAGGGCAAGCGCAGTGCGCGCAGGCAGCCGCTCCAGCCGGGGTGCCAGCAGGTACAGCAACAGCACGACCAGCAGCAGCGGCAGCTCGACCCGGCCGGCCATCAGCGCGGCCTCGGCGGGCAGGGTGTCGGCGGCGTCGGACCGCAACAGCACGGTTGCCAGCGCGAACAGGTTCACCACCAGCAGGACGCGCAGGATCACGCCCAGATTGCGGAAGTCCGGCAGGCCGGGCGCGGCAAGCGGCAGGGGCTTTTGCTTTATACTTTCCATCGCTCATCCGCGCTGCACGCAGCGTCGATACTCCCTTGCGCGGCGGACCGAAATTGCCCCGCCGACCCATCTCGTTACGCACATTATGACAGACACCTCTTCGCCCGCAGGCGGCGGCACCGAACCCGCCAAGGCCTGGTCCGGCCGCTTCACCGAACCCGTCTCCGAGCTCGTCAAACGCTACACCGCCTCGGTGTTCTTCGACCAGCGCATGGCGCAGCAGGATATCCGCGGCTCGCTCGCCCACGCGCGCATGCTTGCCCGGCAGGGCATCATCGGGGCGGCCGACCTCGCCGACATCGAGCGCGGCATGAAGCAGATCGTCGACGAGATCGAGCGCGGCGCGTTCGACTGGAACGTCGACGACGAGGACGTCCATCTCAACATCGAGAAGCGCCTGACCGCGCTGGTCGGCGACGCCGGCAAGCGCCTGCACACGGGCCGCAGCCGCAACGACCAGGTCGCCACCGACATCCGCCTGTGGCTGCGCGACGCGATCGACCAGATCCTCGTCCTCATCGGCGAGTTGCAGAAGAACCTGCTCGACATCGCCGAGCAGCATGCCGCCACGCCGCTGCCCGGCTTCACCCACCTGCAGGTGGCGCAGCCGGTGACCTTCGGCCATCACCTGATGGCCTACTACGAGATGAGCCGGCGCGACGCCGAGCGCTTCGCCGACTGCCGCAAGCGGGTGAACCGCCTGCCGCTCGGTTCGGCCGCGCTGGCCGGCACCAGCTACCCGATCGACCGCGAGTTCGTCGCCGCCGAACTCGGCTTCGACGAGGTCTGCTACAACTCGCTCGACGCCGTCAGCGACCGCGACTTCGCCATCGAGTTCTGCGCCGCCGCCGCGCTGCTGATGACCCACCTGTCGCGCCTGTCCGAAGAGCTGATCCTGTGGATGAGCCCGCGCGTCGGCTTCATCGACCTCGCCGACCGCTTCTGCACCGGCAGCTCGATCATGCCGCAGAAGAAGAATCCCGACGTGCCCGAGCTGGTGCGCGGCAAGACCGGCCGCATCAACGGCAGCCTGATCGCGCTGCTGACGCTGATGAAGGGCCAGCCACTCGCCTACAACAAGGACAACCAGGAAGACAAGGAGCCCCTGTTCGACGCCGCCGACACGGTGATCGACACGCTGCGCATCTACGCCGACATGATCACCGGCATCCGGGTCAAGGCGGAGAACATGCGCGGCGCGCTCAGCCAGGGCTATGCCACCGCCACCGATCTGGCCGACTATCTGGTCAAGCAGGGCCTCCCCTTCCGCGACGCGCACGAGGCCGTCGCGCTTGCCGTGCGCGCGGCCGAGGTCAAGGGCTGCGACCTGCCGCAGTTCTCGCTCGACGAGTTGCGCATCGCGCTGGCACAGGTGCCGGGCGCGGCCGAGCGCGTCGGCGAGGACGTCTTCGCCGTGCTCACTGTCGAGGGCTCGCTGGCCTCGCGCAACCACGTCGGCGGCACGGCGCCGGAACAGGTCCGCGCAGCGATCGCACGCGCCCGCGGCCGGCTGGGCTGAGGCGACGCAATGATGCCGGCGGTGGCGGAGCGGATCGGCAAGTATGAGATCCGGCGCCAGATCGGCGAAGGGTCGACCAGCGCGGTCTATCTGGGCTGGGACCCGTTCAACCTGCGCGAGGTGGCGATCAAGCGCCCTCACCGCGAGGTCCTGCGCGACCCCGAGCGCGGCCGCCTGTACCGGCAGCTGCTCATGAACGAGGCCGCCTTCGCCGGCAAGCTGGTGCATCCGCACATCGTGCAGATCCACGATGCCGTGGTCGATGACGACGACGCCTACGTCGTCATGGACTACGTGCCGGGCAGCACGCTCGCCGACCTCACACGGCCGGATGCGCTGCCGGCCTTCGAGCACGTCATCGAGATCGTCTTCAAGGCCACGCGCGCGCTCGACTACGCCTTTCACCAGGGCGTCACCCACCGCGACATCAAGCCCGCCAACATCCTGCTCACCAGCCCCGACGGCAGCGACATCCGCATCACCGATTTCGGCGCCGCGCTCCAGGCCACCAGCGACGCCACCCAGGTGACTGGCGTCGGCTCGCCCGCCTACATGTCGCCGCAGCAGGTGCGCGAGATGCCGCTCGATCACCGCAGCGACATCTATTCGCTCGGCGTGGTGATGTTCCAGCTGCTCACCGGCCACCTGCCCTTCGAGTCCGACAACAACTACAGCCTGCTCTATCGAATCGCCAACGAGACCCCGCCGCTGCCATCGGAGCTGCGCCCCGAGGTGCCCGAGGCGCTCGACGCGATCGTGCGCCGCGCCACCGAGAAGGAGCTCGACCGCCGCTACCAGAGCTGGTCGGAGTTCTCGCACGACCTCGCGCTGGCGTTCCGCAACCGCAGCGTCATCGTCGACCGGCAAACCACGCCCGACGCCGAGAAGTTCGAGACCCTGCGCGCGATGCCCTTCTTCCGCGACTTCGCCGACGCCGAGCTGTGGGAAGTGATCGGCCTGTCGCAATGGAGCCGCGCCCAGCCCGGCACGGTGGTGATGAAGGAAGGCGAGGCCGGCGATTCGTTCTGCTTCCTCGCCGAGGGCGAGGCGCGGGTGAAGAAGCGCGGCCGATTGCTCAACGTGCTCAGCGTCGGCGAGTGCTTCGGCGAGATCGCGCTGTTCTCCGCCTCGAGCGGCGTGCGCTCGGCCTCGGTGGAGGCGACGACGCCGATCTCGCTGATCACCATCCGCGCCCGCGCCCTGCGCCGCGCCGGCGACACCTGTCGCATGCACTTCTACAAGGCCTTCCTCGAGGTGCTCGCCACCCGGCTGTCGCTGGCGAGCGCGCGCATCGCCAACCTATGAGTCCCTTCCCCGCCCAGGCCGCCATCGAACGGGCGATCGAGGACGCCCGCGGCGAGTCCTTCCGCGCCACCGCCTGGGCGCCGGTCGGCGGCGGCTGCATCCACCAGGCGATCGCGCTCGACGATGGCCGCCAGCGCTTCTTC
>JBFGUQ010000047.1:0-10189 GCA_041565515.1 Rhodocyclaceae bacterium
ACGCCTGCACGACAAAGGGCTTCTCTGGTTTCGCGATAGTCGCCATCGGTCTTTGGAGGGCGGCCACGCCTGCGGGGTGGGGTGACGGTGCTTGTCATGAGGCAATTATTAGACACATCGGTCTAGTTAGTCAATACCCCTTCGCAGTCGAAATGCGTGGGTACAGCATTCCGGGCTGCGCGACTCCGCGGCAAGCGGCCATGTCTCCACCCGCAGGGGTCGGCCGCGCGCTTGCTCCCGGGGCAAGCAACAGAGCGAATGCCACGCCCCGGCATCGGTCCTTGGAGGCTCGTCACTGGCCGTCGCTACGCCACACCTCGGCAACGATATCGATCGCAGCCGCGACGATCGGATCCTGGTCGCGCTCCTTGCGGCAAATGATGCCCATCTCGGCCGGAAGCACCACTGCGTCGGCAATCACGATGCCATCCGCGTGTGCCGCGCGTAAGGCCAGGCTGTCGCGCGCCAGCGCAAGCGCGACGCCCGACTTGACCAGGTCCATCATCGACGGCTCGAGGTCGACCTGCGCCACCACATTGAACTGCAGGTCCTCGTTGGCCGCGACGCGCGCAAGCAAGCGCTGGTGTACCGATTCCGGAGGTGTGCCGATCCAGGGCAATCGGGCAAGCTCCCGCCATCCCTTCCCCCTGACCTGGCCTCCCCAGCTGGCGGGCGCAACGACCCGATAGACAAAGCCGGTGAGCGTGAGCACATGGAATCGCTCCCGCAGATCCTCCAGCCCCGGGGCGCCCAGGGCGAACGCGACGTCGAGATTGCCGGCTTCCACTTCGCGCGCAACCGCCCCCGACATTCCGTGCCGGAGGGTGAACGACAAGGCTGGATACCGCTCGGCCATCAGACGAAGGCAGGCCCCGAGCCGGAGAAACTCGGGATCCAGGATGGTGCCGAGACGCAGGTTGCCGGCAACGGAGCCGTTCAGGCTGGAGACCGCCGCGCGCATTTCGACCACCGCGGCCAGCACCCGCTCCGCTGCGGGCAACAACTGCCTTCCCGCCGGGGTCAGGTGCATTCCGCGGGGATAGCGCTCGAACAACTTCGTACCGATCGACTCCTGCAGCTTCTTGAGTTGCAGGCTCAGCGTCGGCTGCGTCAGGCAAAGGCGCTCGGCTGCGCGCGTCAGGTTGCCCTCTTGCGCCACCATGACAAAAGCGCGCAACTCGGCGAAGTTCATCGGATCGGAAGGCCTGCAGTGGGTTGATGCAACATATCCCATGCATCGAGCTGCAATCAAGCATCACCGCGGCAGGCAGGGCCATCGCACCTAGCGTTCATGGAGCGCCGCGAGACCTCGCTACCTTTCCAGACCTTGCGAAGCACAACGGCCGACTCAACGCGCTTGGGACACGATCTCCAGGTCGCCACCGAGGAGCAAGCTGAAACGGAACGTGCGTGGGATACGATTGACCGAAACGGCGGTCAGGAAAGCGCATGCGGCTCGTGCAAGGATAAGTCGGGAGGGTCGTGGCAGATTACGCCGCGCGCCCTGACTGCCACAATCGACGACCGGCTTGAAAACCAACTCCGCATCCAGCCTGTCCATGTCAGTGTTGTCGCCGTCGCGATCGATCCGCCGGGTGTCGCCACCCGGTCCGGTGCCGGCGAACGCTTCGGGTTCGATTCACCTTGGGAGAAACACATGACACTCGACGACCAGCGCGCCATTCTTGCGCTGTGCCTGCATGCCGCCTTTGCCGATGGCGTCAAGGACGACCGCGAGCGGGAGGAGGTGCGGCGCATAGCGGAGTCGCTTTCCGACGACAACGCCGGCCTCGACATGACCCGCCTGTACCAGGACGTCCTGCTCAAGCGCCTGCCGGTGGAAAGGGCGGCAGGCACGCTCGCCGAGGTCGGACAGCGCCAGTTCGCCTACGAGATGGCGGTCTGCGTCTGCGAGGCCGATGGTGGACTGAGTCCGGCCGAGCGCGCGTTCCTCGATGAACTCAAGCAGATCCTGGATCTCGACGCGGGCCAGGCAGCCGCCATCGAGCAGGCCATCGACCCGATCGTGCTCGCGGCCGAATCGCCCGCGAAGTCCTCGGCAAACCCCAAGCCCGTGGAAGCCGAGCTCGACAAGTCGATCCTCAACCATGCCCTGCTGAACGGGGCGCTGGAGTTGCTCCCCCAGTCCTGGGCTTCGATGGCGATCATTCCGCTGCAGATCCGCATGGTGTATGGCATCGGCAAGGCGCACGGGGTCGAACTGGATCAGGGCCACATCAAGGAGTTCATCGCCGCCGCCGGGGTCGGGCTGACCTCGCAGTATCTGGAACAGTTCGGCCGCAAGCTGCTGGGCGGATTGCTGGGCAAGGCGGCCGGCAAGACTTTCGGCAAGATCGGCCGCTCGGCCACGGGCATGGCCTTCTCCTTCGCCACCACCTACGCCCTGGGTCAGGTCGCGAAACGCTATTACGCCGGCGGTCGGACCATGAGCACCGCCCTGCTGCAGGAAACCTTCCAGAGCCTGCTCGGCCCGGCCAAGCAATTGCAGCAGCAGTACCTGCCGCAGATCGAGCAGAAGGCACAGTCGCTGGACATGGCGCAGGTGATGAACCTGGTGCGCGGGGCGTGACGGCAACGCGGGCACGGCGCTTCGGCACACGCGGTGAGGCCATAACGCTGATCGATTTCTCCGATGCTGGCGAGTTGTCGAACTGGGCCGGGATCAACGATGCGGTGATGGGCGGCCGGTCCCGAAGTCGGCTGTACTTCGACCCGGCAGGCCATGCCGTCTTTTCGGGGACCGTCTCACTCGAGAACGGCGGCGGCTTCGCGTCGGTGCGCAGGCAGCCGGGAGCTGTGGGGACCGCAAGGGCGTCCGCCTATCTCCTCGAGGTCTGCGGGGACGGCAGGCGCTACAAGTTCAGCGCGCGTACCGAAGACACCCTCGACGGGATCAGTTACCAGTGCGGATTCCATCCCCCGGCGGGCATCTGGACCAGCTGCCGCCTGCCCTGCGACCAGTTTCTCCCCACCTGGCGCGGACGGGTCCTCCAGGGCCACCCTGCCCTCGACCCGGCCCGCGTCCGGCAGTTCGGCCTCCTGATCGCGGACCGACAGGAAGGAGACTTCTTCCTGGCGATTCGAACCATTGGATTCGAAACAACGACACCGTGAGGAAGATCCATGCTCAAGAACTGGCTTGCGATGCTCCTGGGCACGTATGCGCTCGGGCTCTCCGCTCAACCGGCTGCGTCTCCGATCGGCGCTGACGGCCCGCTCGCCACGATCCCTTCCCTGGATGTTCCGCGCTACATGGGGCGCTGGTACGAGATTGCGAAGTACCCGAACCGGTTCCAGAAGAAATGCGTCGGCGACACCACGGCGGAATATGCGCTCCAGCAGGACGGGAATCTGCAGGTCATCAACCGATGCCGCATGGAAGATGGCCAGTTTGACGAGGCCATCGGGGCAGCGCGCCAGATCGGGGACCGGTCGTCGCCGAAACTGGAAGTCCGCTTCGCGCCGGCCTGGCTGTCCTTCATTCCCGCCGTCTGGGGCGACTACTGGGTAATCGACCTCGACACCGACTACCAGCTGGTGGCGGTCAGCGAACCGGAACGTGAATACCTGTGGATCCTCTCCCGAGATCCGGAAGTCAGCCGGGATGTCTATGAGAGGCTGCTGCAAAGACTGCGCGGCAAGGGCTTCGACACCCACAAGCTGGAGATGACCCTGCACACGGCGCTGAAGTGAGCGATTGCGTTCCTTCATCGCACATCACCGCACGCGGCAGAGTCGCACCGGATTCAGCTACCTGCCATCACTGATAGGCCCCGCCGGAGTACGTCAGCTCGTAGCTGTGGCTGTAGATCTCCAGGATGTTGCCGAAGGGATCTTCCATGTACACCATGCGAAACGGCTTCTCGCCCGGGAAGTACTCACGTACCGGCATGCGCTGCTTGCCGCCGGCGGCCACCACCTTGGCGGCCAGTCCTTCCACGTCCGGGTCCTGCACGCAGAAGTGAAACACCCCCGTTTTCCAGTACTCGAAGTTGTTCTCCGGCTTTACGGCATTGCGGAACTGGAAGATCTCCACGCCAACCCGGTCGCCGGTAGACAGGTGGGCGATACGGAACGAGCCCCAGCCCGCACCGAACACGTCCGTGCACATCACCCCGATGGCCGATTCATCCTCGCAGATGGTGGTCGGCGGCATGATCAGGTACCAGCCCATGACCTCGGTGTAGAACTTCACGGCGGCGTCGAGATCGGTGACCGACAGGCCGATGTGGGAAAAGCTGCGTGGGTAGACGATGGACATGACCCTTACCTCGTGTTGAGTAGACGCTGGTCAGTCTAGGCGTGCGTCTCCATAATGAAAATAAGCACGAGATTATTCTTTTGATAAGAGTTCGTTATGTTTAACCCGCAGTGGCTACGCACCTTCTCGACCCTCATCGAGCTGGGCAGCTTCACCCGCTGTGCCGAACGGCTGGACCTCACCCAGGCCGCCGTCAGCCAGCATGTAAAGAGGCTGGAGGAGCGCCTGGGCCCCTTGCTGATTCGCCGCCCACGCAAGCTCGAACTCACACCCGCTGGCCGTGCGCTGCTGGAATACTGTGTGGAGCTCAGTGCGGCCGACCAGCGCCTGCAGCAGCGCCTGACGGACCATGACGCCGAACGCGGCGAGATTGCTCTGATCTGCCCCGGCAGTATCGGCCTGGCCCTCTATCCATTGCTGCTGGCATTGCAGCAGAGTTCTCCCGGCCTGATCATTCGGAACCGCTTCGCCCCGGACCACGAAGTGCTCAGAGCGGTGCTCGAGAATCGGTTCGAATTGGGGCTAGTCACGCTCAAGCCCAACGATCCGCGCCTGAGCGCGAGCCGCTTTACCGAGGAACCGCTGGAGCTGGTCGCGCCGGCCGGTGAGTCCGTTCGGGCCTGGGCCGATCTGGAACGTATCGGCTTGATCGACCATCCGGACGGCCAGGCCATGGCTGGCCGCCTGCTCAGCCGCTACTTCCCGGGGGCGCCCGGCATCGGCAGCATTCCCTGCCACGGTTTCACCAACCAGATCGGCCTGATCCTGGAGCCCGTGGCGCGTGGTCTTGGCTTCACCGTGCTACCGCGCTACGCCCGCCTGGCGTTTGCCCGGCCCGAGTCCATCCAGGTCATCGAGGGGCCGCGAGCGGTGGTCGATACCCTGTGGCTCCTGCATCGAGCGGAATGGCCGCTCTCCGCACGTGCCGAGCGGGTGGTTCAGCGACTGCGGCGAAGATTTCTCGAGCTGGGCGGGTAGTTCCGCGGAAGAAGGCGGAAGCGTCGATATTCCGCTCCCCGGACCAGCCGCGCCTCGCCGTCCGCCCTGGGTCGGAAGTTCGCGTTCGCGCTATCGAGAAGGGGCCGTCCTCCAAGGCAACGGTCGGGCCTGGGCCGGGCGCGCTACCGGGTGCGAGATCGAGGACAAGGCCGTTGCCGACACGCTCCGAGCCGAGGCAATGCCGGCCAAGCGAGCACGACGGCGCCTGCCTTGCCCTATGCGCCGAAGCCGCGCAACAGTGCGGCGGGCGACAGGCGCAGTTGCCGCATCAGGTAATGCGCTCCGAGGCTCAGCGCGCCGGTGCTGACGACCGCAGCCACCAACCCCCCGGTCCACCATGCAGCCGCGGTTTCGAGCTCCAGCCGGTAATGCAGCAGCAGCCCTGCCAGCGCAGTGCCGACCGCGGTCGCAAACACCGTGGTCACGAGCGCCAGCAGCAGGTATTCCAGATGCAGCGCGGAGCGGATCGCACCGACCCGTGCCCCCAGCGTGTGCAGCAGGGTCGCCAGGTAGATCTGCCGTACCCGGCTCGCCGCGACCACGCTGACAAGCACGAGCAGGCTCGCCAGCAAGGTGACCCCGCCGACCGCGCTCAGGGCCGCGGCGGCCCGGGTGAGGATGGCGCGCGCCTCGTCGAGCAGCATGGCGGTGCGCACGGTGACGACGTTCGGCTGGGCGGCGGCGATCCGGTTCTGCGCGGTGACCGCCTCGCCGGCGTCCATGTAGGCCATGCCCACGTAGCGGGTGATGAAGGGGTCGAGCACGCCGTCGGAGAAGATCGCCTCCAGCCACAGGCGCGACTGGAAGCGCTTCTGCGCATAGATCGCGGCCAGCCTCGCGCTCACGCGCTCGCCCATGATGTCGAAATGCAGGCTGTCGCCCACCCGCAGCCCGAGCTGATCGGCCTCGCGGTCCTCCATCGCCACCAGCGCGGGGCCGCGATAGTCGTCCGGCCACCAGCTGCCGCGGGTGACGACGACCTGGTCGAAGTTGTTCTGCAGCGTGCTCATCTTGTGTTCGTCGCTGGCCTCCAGGCGGCGCCGCGGGTCGGCGCTGTCGCGCAGAGACTCGTCGCCGACCCCGGCGAGGCGGCCCAGCACCAGGGGCGCGAGCTCGAGCTGGCTCAGGCTGGGCGAGGCCTCGACCAGGGCGCGGAAGTCGTCCTTCTGCGTCGCGCCGATGTCGTAGAACACCAGCGCCGGCGCGCGCTCGGGCACGGTCTCCTCGATGGTCAGCAGCAAGGCGAGGACCACCAGCGTGGACGCCACCAGCAGCGTCAGCGCCGACCCCAGCGACAGCAGCGTGGGGCGCAGCGGAGAGTCCGGCCGGTACAGGCCGGACAGCGCGATGCGCAGCGCAAAGCGCCCGGCCAGCGCCGGCTGCCCGGCCAGGCGACGCGCCAGCGCGCGCAGCAGGCTCACCACGCCCTCGAGCAGCGCCAGGACCAGCAGCAGCGCGGCGACGAAGGCGAGGCCGAACAAGGGGTCGGGCATCGCCACCAGCAGCAGCGCAGCGGCGACGAGGGCACAGGCCGCGGTCAGCCACCATGCCCCGGCGGGCGTGTGGGTGACGACACCGAGCACGCCCCGAAACAGCGCAGCCGGGTTCACCGTGAGCGCGCGCCCGAGCGCCGGCAGGGCGAACAGCAGCGCGATGACGACGCCGAACAGCACGGCCATCGCCAGCGGGCCGACGAGCATGGTCCAGTCGCCGCCGAGCGGCAGGCGCTCGGCCACCACGGCGGTGCCGGCGAGCGCCAGCACGCCGCCGAGCAAGGCCCCGGCCACGGCCGAGGCGCCACCCAGGATCAGGACCTGCAGCAGATAGACCGCCGCGAGCCGGCCGTCGCGCAGGCCGAGCGCGCGCAGCGTCGCCAGCGTGCCGAGCTTGCCCTGCAGGTAGGCCTGCACGCTGTTGAACACGCCCAGCCCGCCGATGAACAGCGCGCTGAAGCCGATCAGCAGCACGCCCGAGCCGATCTGGCCGAGGACCTCGCCCAGGCGCGCGTTGCGCTCGATGAAGGTGCGCACTTCCGCCTCGCTGTCCGGGAAGGCGGCGAGGAAGGCCTCGCGCCACACATCCGGCGCCAGGTCGGTACGCACGCGGTAGCGGTAGGCCGGCCGGCTGCCCGGTTGCAGCAGGCCGGTGCTCTCCAGCGCCGCGGCCGAGATCAGCACCGGCGGCCCGCTCCAGTCCGCGCGCAGGCTGCGGTCGGGCTGGCGCACGATCAGGGCGCGCACCTCGAGGCTCGCGTCGCCGAGCTCGACCCGGTCGCCACGCGCCAGACCCAGGCGCTCCGCCAGCACGCGGTCGAGCACCACGCCGTGGCGCCCTTCACGCACGGCCGTCGCTTCCGCCAGCGCGAGCTCGGGCGCGAAGCGCAGCGTGCCGTACAGCGGGTAGCGCTCATCGACGCTTTGCAGCTCGACCAGCTGAGCCTCGCCCGCCGCGGTCATCAGCATGGTGCGGAATTCGATCAGGCGCGAGACCGTCCCGCGCGCCCGCATCCATTCGAGCATGTCGTCGGCGAGCGGGGCCCGCACGCGCACCTCGACGTCGCCGCCGAACAGCGCCCGCGTGTCGGCGAGCAGGCTCGCGCTGACCTGCCGGTACAGGCCGCCGCTGGCGGCGATCAGGGCCACGCCCAGGGTGAGGCAGGCGCAGAACACCCACAGCGTGCGACCGCCGCCGCGCAGATCGCGCCAGGCAAGGCTAAGCAGGCTGCGCATCGCCGCGCTCCGGGGCTGCCTTCGTTTCGCTGAGCCGCCCGTCGGCGAGCCGCAGCAGGCGGTCGCAGCGGGCGGCAAAACCCATGTCGTGGGTCACCAGGACCAGCGTGGTGTTGGTCTCGGCATTCAGATGCAGCAGCAGCTCGCCGATGTCCGCCCCGGTGCGGCCGTCGAGGTTGCCGGTCGGCTCGTCGGCGAGCACCAGCTTTGGCGCGTGCACCAGGGCGCGGGCGATCGCCACCCGCTGCTGCTCGCCACCGGAGAGCTGACCCGGGTAATGGTCGAGCCGCGCGCCCAGGCCGACCTTGTCGAGCATCGCCCGCGCGCGCTCGCGCGCATCGCGCCGCCCGGCGATCTCCAGCGGCAGGGCGGCGTTGTCGAGCGCGGTGAGGCTGGGCACGAGGTGGAAGGACTGGAACACGATCCCCAGGTGATCGCGGCGCAGGTCGGCGAGCTGGTCGCGGTCGAGGCCGTCGAGCGATCGACCGTCGAAGACCACCGAGCCCGAGGCCGGGCGCTCGAGGCCGGCGAGCAGCAGCAGCAGCGAGGTCTTGCCCGTGCCTGACGGGCCGGCGATCGCGACCCGCTCACCCGCGCGAATATGGAGGTCGACCTCGCGGAGGATGTCGATGCGCGTGCTCCCCAGCTCGTAATGCATGCTGAGTCGGTTCAGACGAATCATGGGGGGCGGCCCTTGTTGCCGTGGAACTGGAAAGACTGCCCGGCGGCGCGGGAGTTCGACAACCCGCTTCATGCCGCGTGGGCAGCGGGGTCCTCCTCGTCGACACGAGGGCCAGCGGCATTGCGCGGGCCGAGGTGTCGATGGTGATCGCGAACCGGATCTGCAGGGGGCGCGGGCAACGACGGCTCCCCGCCGCAAGCGGCGTTCTCGCGCCGGGCTCACCCGGGAAGAAGTGCTCCCGCGCGCCCTGCCTCAGGCCGATACCGACAGATTCGCGGCCTGGCCGTTTCCGGACTGATTTTCCCCGATGCCGTAGGCCTGGATCAGTTTGACGATCTGCATCATCACCCTGGCGTCGAAATCGGCTCCCGCAGCCGACGGGCGCGCGTCGGTCGCGGAAGCCGACGCTGACGCCGACGCCGACGCGTCCGTCGAAGCGCTCGCCTCCCTGAAGCTCATTGCTTCGCGGAAGCTCACCTTGCCGTCGCCGTTGGTGTCGGCCTCGTCGAAATTGCTGATCAGGTCGTTGATCGAGCTGGACGCCGAACTGTCGGACGAGCCGATCGCTTGTGCTGCGCTGCTCAGTTGATCCTTGGTCAGCCCACCATCCTGCTCACCCGGCGGCGGGCCCGGGGGCATCCCGCCCGGTGGCATCCCGCCCGGCCCGCCGCCCGACATGCCGTCGCTCATTCGACTTCTCATGAACTGGTTGTCGAGTTCCTCGGAGAGCTTCGTCAGGGTGTCGGAGAACTCCTGCTTGGTGACCTTGCCGTCGCTGTCCGTGTCGAGTCTCGCAAACAGTTCGTCGATAGTGGACGACTTGTCCGACGAGGACGACGTGCTGTCGAACGCGGATTGCAGGTCCGACTTCTCGATATGGCCCTGCCCGCCGGCATCGAGCCTGGAGAACAGGTTCTCCGCCATCTGCGCCGGATCGGGACGGCGCATGGCCTGCATCATCATCGCACTGCTACCGCTGATACCGCCCATGCTGCTCATGATCCATTCCTTTCCTGTTGATTGACCCGGTGTGCCAATTCTCGCCGCCGGTAAATGCTATTGGGTTTAGCGGCCGGCAAGGCGCGCCATTGAGCGCGCCCCGTGTAAATCGAGGTAAAACCCGCTCAAGAACCTCGCCGGCGCGGTGCCGGGGATCAGGGCGCGCAAGCCCTCCCGGGGCCGTTGCCGACCCTATCGACGCCGACGCGCGAACAAGCACGGCGGCCGGGTATTCGCGTCGAATCGAAAGGAAGGCGGGCTGCTGGTGACGCTGGAGTTGCCAGTCCATGCAGATCCATCCAAGCTGCCTCAGTAGGAAACCGAAGGGCCGTTGCCGCCGTGCGGCGCGCTGTCACGAGCGCCTCGTCCTCGCGATACGCGGACGATTTCCGGGTGTCATCGCGGTCCGGCGAAGAGTTCGGCGAACACGCGCGCCTGAACGGTCGTCAGGACGAACAGCCGTCCGCCCGAGACCAGTTGCACGGCCAGGGCGGAAGG
>JBFGUQ010000048.1:0-10182 GCA_041565515.1 Rhodocyclaceae bacterium
AACGCCTGGCCGATGTCGCCGGCCGCATCGGCGCAGGGGAAGCGAGCGTGTGCGTGCCGGTCGACGGCGCCAGCCCCGAGCTACGGGCCGTGCAGGACGTCTTCAACGCCATGGCTTGCTCCATAGCCGATTCACAGCGTCGGATGCAGGCCACGATCGAGGATGCGACCGACCGGCTCGCCTACCAGGCCACGCACGATCCCATGACCGGCCTGCCCAATCGGCGCATGTTCGAACAGGTGCTGGAGGAGGCGGTAGTGGCCTCGCGGCGGGCGGCCGATCACGGCACGCTGTGCTACATCGATCTCGACCGCTTCAAGTGCGTGAACGACACCTGCGGACACGCCGCAGGCGATGCCCTGCTTTGCGCAGTCGCTGCGCTGATCGGGCGGCACATTCGTGCGCAGGACCTGATCTGCCGGATCGGCGGTGACGAATTCGCGCTCATCTTGCGCGGCTGCAGTCCCGACGATGCCCGACACATTGCCGAAGAACTGTGCGCCGCAGTCGGGGCCCTGCGCTTCCCATGGGAGGGCAGGGTGTTTCGCATCGGCGCCAGTGTCGGCCTGGCGCGTATCGACGACCCTCTGAACACGCCGAGCGAGGTGCTCAAGGCGGCGGACACGGCTTGTTACGTCGCCAAGCGCGCGGGGCGCGGGCAGGTGATCGAGTACTGCGCGCGGCTCTCCCTGTGAGAGGTTTCGACCCTTTCGCCGGTCGCAGGCGCGACGCCGCGCCCGGGGGAGTCGGCGGCAGTCGTCGTTTCGGGGCCGATCAGGTTTCCCAGGCGCCAGCCGGAAAGACGAAGGACTCGTTGTCGCGGCGCCAGACGACGGTGTCGGGCTGCACCGCGAGCCACCAGGTCTGCGTGGCGCTGTCGGGCTTGCGGTGGGCGAAGGCCTGCGGCGTCAGCACGGCGACGCACCAGCTCGGCTCGCGCGACCGCACCGACTGGTAGATGATGCCGCCCAACGCCGCCGCCCGCGCCGTCCGTGCAAATGCCTGGGTGGCGGCGTAGTCGGCAGCGTGCGTCCAGTGGGGCGCATCCACATCGAAGGGCGCGGCGCGCAGGTCGACCGTCGTGGTCGAGATCGCGGCGCGAAACGCGGTGTGGGCAACCGGCCCCAGTCGATCCAGATCGACGGCGTCGCTGACGAAGCGCCAGCGCCAGTAGCCCAGTTCCGCGCACGCCGTGCGCACGTCCCGGGCGCCATAGAAGACGCCGGGGTCGGTCACGGCCCGGAAGCGCGAGCCGCCGCGACGCGGGTCATAGCGGAAGGGCGCGGCCAGCAGATAGTCGAGTTCCGCTGCAGCCCCGGGCAGGGGCGGCTTCGAGGCCTCGAGAAGGGACTCCAGCACATCCTGCTCGTCGGCGTCGTCGACGATCTTCATCGTCGACGCCACGTGCTGTGCCTCGACGATGCGCCACGCCTTGCCCGCCCACGGGCGCGCCTCAGACGAGACCGCGGGAGGCGTCCAGGTAGTGAACGACACGAACCAGTCCTTCCGTGTTGGCGATGAGTTCGATGGGACGGCCGTTCAGCCCCCGGTTCTCGCTGTTGAGCCACTTCCTGGCCGTGGTTTCCTCGCCGACGATGGAGTCGAGCGAGCGGAACGCACGCACGAACAAGAGCGCGAACTCCCACTCCTTGCGGCTCTGTTCGAGGCGGTAACCGCCGGCGTACAGGCGCGTGATCGTCGCCGGGCTCACCCCCAGCACCCTGGCCAGCAGGGCGCGCGAGATGCCGAGCCGCTCGGCAGCCCGGGCGACGGCCTTGGAGAGCACCGCCGCCGCGTTGGCGGCATCGGGCGCGGGCTTGGCGATTGCAGTCATGGCTTTTCTCCTTTCTATGGAAAGTATAGTTTCCATAAATTGCTGCTGCAACCGAAAATCCCGGCGGACCGGCGTCTTTGGCCCGGCGCCGGCAGGTGCAGCCAGGCGGCAGTCAGCCGGTGCGATCCTGCCAAATGGCATGAGCGTTCGCGGCACGAGCGCTGGAGCACCGTCGCGGCGCGGGCGGGCCGTCAGGCCCGGAGTATCGCGTCGACCGCGGCGGTGAAGTCGTCGACGACGAGCGCCGGCCGGACGTCTTCATCGCGCTCGTCCTGCGCGCGGAACTTGCCGGTGCGCACGAGGATGCCGGCGATGCCGGCGCGCTGCGCGCCACCGATGTCGTCGTGCAGGTCGTCCCCGATCAGCACGGCGGCGGCGGGTTCGACACCGAGTTCCTGCAGCGCGCCGTCGAAGAAGGGGCGGGCCGGCTTGCCGATCACTTCGGCCTCGATGCCGGCCGCATACTCCAGGGCGGCGACGAAGGCGCCGAGGTCCAGCGTCAGCCCGTCGGTCTCCCGGAAATAGCGGTTGCGTGCCATCGCGATCAGCGGCATGCCCTGCATCAGCAGGCGGAATGCCGTGTTGAGCCCGTCGAAGGTGAAGTGCGCGCCGGCGTCGCCGATCACGACCGCGTTCGGTTGCGAATGGCTCGGGCCCATCTCGCCGGCGATGTCCGGGTGGATCAGGTAGTGCGGCCGAAGCCCGCGCCGGTCGACGACTTGCCGCGTCGCGCGCGCGGCGGTCTGGATCTCGTCGGCGGCGATGTCGAAACCGAGCCCTTGCAGCAGCGCGACGATCGCCTCGCGCGGCGAGCGCGTGGTGTTGGTGAGAAAGCGCAGTGGCAGGCCGGCCGCGCGCAGTCGCGCCAGCGCGGTGGCCGCGCCGGGAACCGCGTCGCTGCCCACATGCACGACGCCTGCGAGATCGACGAGGACGGCGCCGGGTTGCGCGGGAAGTCGCATGGTTTGCCTCCGCTTCGACATGGTCGGCGCGCCTTCGGGCGGGCGGTGGCGCGCTTCACGCCGAATTCACGCCGTATTGACGCCGCCGATGACGGCTGCCGCGTAACGTGTTTCCTGAGCCCGGCGGATTCGCGTCAGGCCTCAGCATAGGAGACACAGCCATGATGAGCAAAGACACCCTGGGAAATGCCTGCAGTGGCGCGAGCGCGGAGGCGATCGCCGCCTACGGACAGGCACTGCACGAATTCCAGTGCTACATCGACGATCCGGTGGCCACCATCGACGGGGCGCTCGAAGACAGCCCCGGCTTCGTCATGGGGCATGTGCTGCGCGCCTACCTGCACCTGCTCGGCACCGAACCCGAGGGCCTGCCGGTCGCGCGCAGTGCGCTGCGGGCGGCGCAGGCGCAGCCGGCCAATGCGCGTGAGCGCGGCCACCTCGCCGCGGTCGCTGCCCTGGTCGAAGGCAACTGGCATGCCGCCGCGCGCGCGCTCGAGGACCTTGCGATCGAGTACCCGCAGGATGCCCTGGCCCTGCAGGCCGGCCACCTGTGCGATTTCTACTGCGGCGCCTCGCGCATGTTGCGCGATCGCATCGCGCGTGCCTTGCCGCACTGGTCGCCCGACATGCCCGGCTACCACGCGGTGCTCGGCATGCACGCCTTCGGGCTGGAAGAGACGGGGCTGTACGCCCGTGCCGAGGCGAGTGGCCGGCGCGCGGTGGAGATCGAGCCGCGCGACGCCTGGGGCCAGCACGCCGTCGCCCACGTCATGGAGATGCAGGGCCGGCAGCGCGACGGCATCGCCTGGATGCGCGGCAACGTCGACGGCTGGGCGCGCGACAACTTCTTCAGCGTGCACAACTGGTGGCACCTGGCGCTCTTCCACCTCGATCTCGACCAGGTGGACGAGGTCCTGCGCCTGTTCGACGGCCCCATCTACGGCGGGCGATCGACGCTCGCGCTCGACCTCGTCGATGCCGCGGCGCTGCTGTGGCGCCTGCACCTGCTCGGCATCGACGTCGGCGAGCGCTGGCAGGCCGTGGCCGATGGCTGGGCGCCGTTCGCGGCGGCGGGCAACTACGTCTTCAACGATGTGCACGCGACCATGGCCTTCGTCGGCGCGCAGCGCCCGGAACTGGTCCGCGCGGTGCTGGCTGCCCAGGAGCGGGCGCTCCGTGACGGCGGCGACAACGCGCGCTTCACGCGCGAGGTTGGCGGCCCATTCAGCCGCGCCATCGTCGCCTTCGGCGACGGCGACTACGCCGCGGCCGTGCGCTTGCTGCGCCCGATCCGGGCGATCGCGCATCGCTTCGGCGGCAGCCATGCCCAGCGCGACGTGCTCGACCTGACCCTGGCCGAGGCGGCGCTGCGCGACGGGCAGTTCGCGCTGGCGCGGGCGCTCGGCGCCGAGCGGGTCGACCTGAAGCCGAGCGGGCGCAGCGGCCATGCGATCCTGCACCGCGCGGGTGCGGTCGACGCCGGGCCCCAGACCGTGCCGGCGTGAGCGCAGCAAGCGGGCGCGGATGAAATGCGACGCCAGCCGCGCCCGCCTACGGCGCCGAGAGGCCGGCCCTGACCAGGCCGTCGACGAGGTAGGCGCGGTCGCGCTCGCGCCGCAGCGGATTCACCAGCATGACCCAGTGCACCGCCTCTCCCGGCTGCGGCTCGCGGCCGAAGGCGATGCGGCTGCGGAACAGCTGCAGGAAGGCGTCGCGCTGACGGTGGGCCTCGTCCAGGCGGCCGAGGTGGGCGAGGGCGGCGGCGAGATAGGCGCGCACGTCGGTCGCCACCTCGGTCGCCTTGAGCCCGAGCGCGATCGACTGTTTGAGCTCGCCGGCGTAGAAATAGGGCGCGCCGGCGAAGGCGAAGTACCAGTCGTCGTGAAAGGGATTGAGCCGCATCGCCCGCCCCGCGCGCTCGATGCCGCGTTCCGGGTAGCCGAGGCAGGCGTCCGACATGGCCAACTGCGCGAGGTTGTCGGCATCGTTCGGGTTCAGTGCCTCGGCGCAGTCGAGGTGGCGCTCGGCGCGCTCGAACTCGCGGCGGTAGAGCAGGACGCGGCCGAGGACGAAGTGGGTGACGGGATCGCCATCGTCCATCGCGGCGCCGCGTTGCGCGTGTTCGAAGGCCTCGCGCTGGGACAGGTCCCAGCGATCCCAGGCGGTGCAGCTCCACTCGTTGAAGTAGGTGAGCGACAGGCCGGAATGGGCCCGGGCGAAGCCGGGGTCGAGTTCGAGCGCGCGTCGGAACAGGCTGCGGGCGCGTTCGTGGCCGTCTACCGTGCCGCGGTGCAGTTCGGCCATGCCGCGCAACCAGCAGTCGTAGCACTCGAGGTGCTCGAGCGGCCTGCCGGCCGTGCGCGCGAGGCGGTCGCTGTCGATGCGCACCGCCAGCGCCGCCGCCACGTCGCGCGCGATTTCGTCCTGCGCGGTGAGCACCGCGCTGGGGGCGAGATCGTAGTGCTGCGACCACAGGAGGTGGCCGCTGCGCGCATCGGCCAGATCGGCGCCGATGCGCAGCGATTGCGGCGTGCGGCGGATGCTGCCGGTCAGCAGGTAGCGTGCGCCGAGCCTCTCGCCGATCTCGCGCGGCGTGCTCGACGCATCGGCGGCGACGAAGGAGGAGTGCGCCGCGATGATGCGCACCGAACGGAAGCGCGTGAGGGCGCGAATGACGTCCTCGGTGAAACCGCGCGCGAAGAATGCCTGGTCGGGATCGTCCGGCAGGTTGGCGAACGGCAACGCCGCGAGCAAGGGGGTTTCGTTCGGCGACCCGCCCGCCGTGGGCGGAGCTGCGCGGATCTGCTGTCGCAGGGCCTCGGTCTGCGCCGAGGGCGGAACCCCCAGGCTGGCATGCAGGGCCTCGCGGCAGCGCTGATACTGGGCCATCGCCGAACCCAGCGCACCGCGCGCGAGATGAAGCCGCATCAGGGCCTGGTGGATGCTCTCCGACGCGGGCTCGATCGCGAGCAGGCGCTCGCCCAGCGCCGTTGCCGAGGTCGCATCCCCGGCGTCGCAATAGCGCTGCAGAAGATCGATGAATGCCGCCATTGCCCGGCGGCGCAGGCCTTGACCCTCGATCCGCCGCCAGTCTTCGAACGGCGTCTCGTCCACCGCGAAGCCGTCCAGCAGGTCGCCGCCGAACAGGCCGCAGGCGTGCTCGAGCGCTTCCGCGGAACCGTCCTCGAGCGCCGCCTCGATGCAGGCGGCGTCCACTTCCACCCGCTCGGGCCGCAGCCGCAGGCCGTCTCCCGCGACTTCGATGAACTCGCCATCCGCTTCCATGAGCGCCTTGCGCAACTGCGCCAGGGCCTGCCGCAGGCTGCCTCTCGCCTGCTCCGGCGCGCTGCGCGGCCACAACAGGTCGGCGAGGCGCTCGCGAGATACCGTCGCGCCCGGGCGCAGCGCGAGCACTGCCAGCAGCGCCGCGGTCTTGCGCACGGGGAAGGGAAGCCGCGCCCCGTCGAGGTGCACGGCGAAGCCGCCCAGCAGGTGGATTTCGATCGGCGTCGACATGCTCATTCGGACCGCCCCGGTGATGCGCAATCCTGTTCGGGTTGACTGCGGCGCGTGCGCGACGTTCGGGCGTTCAAGCCACTGGGCCGCGCGCCGCCGCGAGCAGTGCCCGGGTATACGGCTCGCTAGGCGCGCCGAACACCTGGTCGAGGTCGCCGCGTTCGACGATGCGTCCGTCCTTCATTACCAACACTTCGCGGCACAACTGCTCGACTACGGCGAGGTCGTGGGAGATGAACAGATAGCTCAGGTCCAGGTGGCTGCGCAGCTCGCGCAGCAATGCCAGCACCTGCGCCTGGATCGACACGTCGAGCGCGGACACCGGTTCGTCGAGGATCAGCAGCTCGGGCTCGACGGCAAGGGCGCGGGCGAGCACGACGCGCTGTGCCTGACCGCCGGACAGCTCGTGCGGATATCGCATGCGAAAGCGCGGCGCCAAGCCCACCTGGTCAAGCAACTGGTCGATGCGTTGGGCGCGTGCCGCCGGGGGCATGCCGAGCAGGGCGATCAGCGGGGCCTCCAGGCTTCGGTACACGGTGTGGCGCGGGTTCAGGGCGCTCTGGGCATCCTGGAACACATACTGCGCGGTGCGCCAGCACTGTCGCCAGTCGGCGTGCGAGAAGCGCGTCGTGGGCCGGCCTTGCCACAGCAGCGTGCCCTGCGTGGGGCGCTCGAGCCCGATCAGGATCCGCGCCAGCGTCGATTTGCCGCACCCGGATTCGCCCACCAGGCCCAGGCTGGCGCCCCGCGCCAGGGACAGCGACACGTCTTCGAGCGCGCGCGTGCGCTGCTGTCCGCCCGGCCACCAGCGCGCGCCACGCACGAAGGACTTGCCGAGGCCGCGTGCCTCGATCAGGGCTGCCATGGTCCGATCTCGTCGGCGCGGATGCAGCGCACCGTCCTGCGTCCGTCGCCGAACGGCTGCAGCGCGATCGCGCCGACGCCGCAGCGCGCCCGCGCATGCTGGCAGCGGGGTGCGAAATGGCAGCCGGCGGGCAGGTCGTTGAGCGGCGGCGGCTGGCCGTCGATGGGCGCCAGCGCCTTGTCGGGCCGCCCGAGTTCGGGCGCACAGGCGAGCAGCGCGCGCGTGTAGGGATGCTGCGGTCGCGAGATCAGCGCCTCGACGCTGCCGGCCTCGACCACGCGCCCGGCGTACATCACCAGCGCGCGATCGCACAGGCGGCTGACGACGCCGAGGTCGTGGGTGATGAAGATCAGCGCCGCGCCGTGCTCCCGGCACAAGGTGTCCATCAGCGCGAGGATCTCCGCCTGGATGGTCACGTCGAGCGCGGTGGTCGGTTCGTCGGCCACGATCAGCGAGGGGTCGTGGGCAAGCGCCATGGCGATCAGCACGCGCTGGCGCATGCCGCCGGAGAGTTCGTGCGGATAGGCGTCGACCCGCAGCGAGGGCCGGTCGATGCGGACGCGCTCGAGCAGCTCGATCGCACGTCGTCTCGCGTCCGCGCGCGGGATCGGACGGTGCGCGCGCAGGGTTTCCTCCAGCTGCGTTCCCACGCTCAGGACCGGGTCGAGCGCGGTCATCGGGTTCTGCGGGATATAGGCGATGCGCGCGCCGCGCAGCCGTCGGCGCTTCGCCTCGGGCAGACGCAGCAGGTCCTCGCCCTCGAACGCGATGCGCCCGGCGACGACCCGGCCGGGCCGCGGCACCAGCCCGAGCAGTGACAGCGCGAGGACCGTCTTGCCCGAGCCGGATTCACCCACCACGGCGATGCGTTCGCCGGCTGCCAGGTCGAAGCTCAGGTCGTCGACCGCGCGCCAGGTCTCGCCGCCGATGTAGAAGCGGGTCGACAAGGCCGCGACCTGCAGCATCCGGCCGGCCTGCCGCGGCTCGGCGCTGCTGGCGGGGACCGTGCCGGCGACGGCGGGGCTGGCCGGAGAGGGAGCGGGGTCTCCCCGCTGGCGCGGGTCGAGGACATCGCGCAGCCCGTCGCCGACGAGATTGATGCCGACCACGAGGAGCAGGATCACCACCCCGGGCAGGACGGCGACGCGGGGCACGGTCGTGAGGAACTCGCGGCTGCTGCCCAGCATGCTGCCCAGGTCGGCCGTCGGCGGCTGCGCGCCGAGGCCGAGAAAGCTCAGGCCCGCAGTCTCGAGGATCATCCAGCCGAGGTTGGTCGACATCATGATCACCACCACCGGCAGCACGTTCGGCAGCAACTCCCGGAACAGGATGCGGATCTGCCGCGCGCCGCCCAGGCGGGCGGCATCGATGAACTCGCGCTCGGCCAGCCCCAGCACCGCGCCGCGCACGGTACGGGCGAAAAAGGGGATATTGACCACGGCGATGGCGATCATCGCATTGACCAGGCCCGGCCCCAGCGCCGCCACGATGGCCAGCGCCAGCAGCAGGTAGGGAAAGGCGAGCAGCACGTCGATGCTGCGCATCAGCACGGTGTCCGCCCAGCCACGGAGATAGCCGGCGACGAGCCCGATCGCGGTGCCGAGCAGGGCGGAAATCGATACCGCGGCCGCGCCCACGGCGAGGCTGTTGCGCGTCCCCCACACCAGGCGCGACAGCAGGTCGCGGCCGAGCTGGTCGGTGCCGAGCAGGTGGCCCGCGCTTCCGGCCGGCAGCATGCGCCGGTCCAGGGCGGTGGCATCGGCGTCGGCCAGCGGCAAGATCGGCGCCGCCAGCGCCAGCGCCACCAGCCCGGCTACCAGCACCAGGCCGGACAGCGCCAGGAGGTTGCCGCGGAACCGGAGCGAAGGCGGCCGCCAGCGGGGCGGCCAGCGTTGGAGCAGGTGCGCCCGCTTCACTGCAGCCGAATCCTCGGGTCCAGCCAGTGCTGGAGGACGTCGGCGAGCAGGTTGACCACCACGTAGGCGCAGGCCAGCACGAGCACACCGCCCTGGACCAGCAGCAGGTCGCGGGTCGAGATCGCGTCGACCAGCATGCGCCCCATGCCGGGCCACTGGAACACGGTCTCGATGTAGACCGCGCCACCGAGCAGGAAACCGGTCTGCAGGCCGATGACCGGCACCATCCGGCACAGGGTGTTGAGGAAGGCGTGGCGGTAAAGCACCGCGCGCTCCGGCAGGCCCTTCGCCCGCGCCATGCGCACGTAGTCCTGCGACAGCTCCTCGATCATCATGCCGCGGGTCAGGCGCGCGATCACGCCGGCCACCACCACCGCAAGGCTCAGCGCCGGCAGCACCAGGTGCTGCAGCAGGTCGAGGAGGTCGCCGCCGCCATACACCGCGAACATGCCGCTCACCGGCAGCCAGCCCAGCCACACTGCGAACACGAGGATGAGCAGCAGGCCGAGCCAGAACTGCGGCGTGGAGATGCCGAGCAGCACGACCAGGGTCAGCAGCCGGTCCTGCCACTGGCCCTGGTGCGCGGCCGCGATCAGCCCGGCGGCCAGCCCCAGGGTGAGCGACAGCGCCAGGGCCGTGACGGCCAGGATCAGGGTCGGGCCGAGACGCTCGGCAATCTCGTCGATGACCGGCCTTTGCAGGCTGATCGAGCGGCCGAGGTCGCCCTCCAGCACGTTGCCGAGCCAGATGAAGAAGCGCTGCCACAGGGGCTGGTCGAGGCCTAGCTCGCGCCGCAGCGAGGCGAGCGACTCGGGCGTGGCATAGGGCCCGAGGATGGCCAGCGCCGGGTCACCCGGGAGCAGGGCCATGATCAGGAACACCACCAGCGAGATCCCGAACAGCACCGGGACGAGCTGGAGCAGGCGGCGCAGGATGTAGGCGCCCACCGCTCAGTCCTTGTGCGCGTCGCGCAGCAGCAGGAAGAAGGACGGCTGCAGGCCGAAGCCGCCGAGGCCGCGGGCGGTGACCGCGTTCTGCCGCCAGCTGGCCACGAACAGCCAGGGCGCATCCTCGTGCACGAGGCGCTGA
>JBFGUQ010000049.1:0-10100 GCA_041565515.1 Rhodocyclaceae bacterium
CCGCACCGGCCATGGCGAAGGTCTTGGTGAAGGCGAGCGGGCTGAACAGCCGCCCCTCCTGGCCCTCGAGCGTGAACACCGGCAGGAACGAGACGGTGATGATCAGCAGCGAGAAGAACAGCGCCGGGCCGACTTCCTTGCACGCCCGGATCATCACCGCCGCCCGCTCCGCCTGTGGGGCGTCGGCGGGCAGGTGCTCGAGGCGCTTGTGCGCGTTCTCGATCATCACGATGGCGGCATCGACCATGGCACCGATGGCGATGGCGATGCCGCCCAGGCTCATGATGTTCGAGCCCATGTCCATGGTGCGCATGGCGATGAAGGCGACCAGGATGCCGATCGGCAGGGTCAGGATGGCCACCAGCGCGCTGCGCACGTGCATGAGGAAGACGACGCACACCGCGGCGACGATCAGGCTCTCCTCGAACAGCGTCCACTTCAGATTGTCGATCGCGCGTTCGATCAGGGTCGAACGGTCATAGACCGGCACGATCTCGGTGCCCTCGGGCAGGCCGGGTGCGAGTTCGAGGATCTTGGCCTTGACGTTGGCGATGACGTCGAGCGCGTTCTGGCCGAAGCGCGCCATGACGATGCCCGAGGCGACTTCGCCCTCGCCATTGAGCTCGGCGATCCCCCGTCGCCCGGCCGGCACGATCTCGACGCGGGCGACGTCGCGCACCAGCACCGGGGTGCCGCCCTCGCTCTTGAGCACCAGGCTCTCGATATCGGCCACGCCCTTCAGGTAGCCCAGACCGCGGACCATGAACTCCTTCTCGGCCAGTTCCACGACGCGGCCGCCCACGTCCATGTTCGACTCGCGGATCACCTGCGACACCCGCGCAAGCGGAATGCCGTAGGTCGCCAGGCGGTGGGGGTCGAGCGTGACCTGGTATTCCTTGACGAAACCGCCGACGCTGGCCACTTCGGCCACGCCTCCTGCCTTGGTGAGCTGGTAGCGCACGTACCAGTCCTGCACGCTGCGCAAATCGGCCAGCGACTGGTTCTTGCCGGTGAGCGCGTACTGGAACACCCAGCCGACGCCGGTGGCGTCCGGGCCGATCTGGGGCGCAACGCCCGACGGCAGGCGGCCCTGCACCGAACTGAGGTATTCGAGCACGCGCGAGCGCGCCCAGTAAATGTCGGTGCCGTCCTCGAAGATCACGTACACATAGGACGCGCCGAACATCGAGAAGCCGCGTACCACCTTGGCTTTCGGCACCGCGAGCATGGCGGTGGTGAGGGGGTAGGTGACCTGGTCCTCGACCACCCTCGGCGCCTGTCCCGCGTAGGGCGTAAACACGATCACCTGCACGTCGGAGAGGTCGGGCAGGGCGTCGAGCGGCGTCTGCTTCACCGCATAGACGCCCCCTACGACGATCGTCAGGGTAGCAAGCAGCACGAGGAAGACGTTGCGCGCAGACCACTCGATCAGGCGGTCGAGCATCTCAGTGCTCCCCGTGCGCCGCGCCAGCCGCCTTCTCGATCCTGGTGATGACGAATTCGCCGTTTCCGCGGTCCTCGAACTCGAAGCGGACGGGCTCGCCCGGCAGGATTCCCTTCACCGTCTCCGAGCTCGACAGTCCGAACTCCATCGTCATCGCCGGCCATTGCAGCGCCGGGATGGGCTCGTGATTCATCGATACAGTATTCGACGCGGCGTCGACCGCATCGATCGAACCGGTCGTGCCATATACGCTGGGCGCCTGCGCCTCGGGCGAACTGAACGCGGACAGCGCCGCCTTCAGGTTGCTCTCGGCGTCGATGAGGAAGTTGGCGGCGACGACGACCTCGACACCGGGCTCGATACCCTCGAGGATTTCGACCGCGTCACGTCCGCGCAGGCCGAGCTTGACCGCCTGCGGCTTGTACTTGCCCTCGGCCTGCACCACCAGGACGACCTGGCGCTCGCCGCTGTCGATCACCGCCGAGGCGGGCACGGTCAGGCGCGGTGCATTCCCGGCGGTGGCAAGCTCGACGTGGGCGAACATCCCGGGCCGCAGCAGGCCGTCGGCATTCGGCAGTTCGAGCCGAACCGGCGTCGTCCGCGTAGCCGCGTTCAGGGTCGGATAGACGTAGCCGATCCTTGCCTCGAAGCGGCGGTCGGGAAAGGCGTCGATGATGACGCGCGCCGCTTCACCGACCTTGATGCGGGCGAGATCCTGCTCGTACACGTCGGCGATCACCCACACCGTAGACAGATCGGCGATGCGGTAGATCGGCGCGCCGGCCGCGAAACGCATGCCTTCGACCGCTGACTTCTCCAGTACCACGCCGGTGGCGGGGGAGGAGAAGGTGATGTGCGGCGCCTGCGCGTTGGCGGCGCCCGCCACCTTCCAGTTGCGCAGGCGCTCACGCGCCGCTTCGGCAAGGCGTTGCGCGCCTTCGCGCGCCGCCGGCTCCCCATCCGCGCTCGCGCGAGCGAGCGCCTCGGCGATGCGCAACTCCTTCTGCGCAGACACGAGTTCCGGGCTGTACACGGAAAACAGCGGCTGCCCCTTCTTCACCGGGTCGCCGGTGGCATTCACATGCAGGCGCTCGATCCAGCCCTCGAAGCGGGGAGCCACGTCGTGCACCCGACGCTCGTCGATCTCGACCCGGCCGACCGCGCGGACATGCGCATCGAGGCTTGCCGCCTCGGCTCGGGCCGTCTTTACGCCGAGCGTCTGCACGCGCGCCGGACTGACCTTGACCACGCCCTCGTCGTCGGGCTCGTCGCCCTCGTACACCGGGATGTAGTCCATCCCCATCGAATCCTTCTTGGGCTCCGGCGAGGTATCGGGCAGTCCCATCGGGTTGCGGTAGTAGAGGATCCGGCGAGCTTTCTTTTCACCCGGGGCGGTCGATGCGGCGGCCACCGCGCCGGCACTGGTGGCGTCCGTGCTTTCGGCAGCCTGCGGGGCCGGCTGCTGGCGACCCGCCCAGTAGCCGGCGGCAAGCGCCGCGGCGATCGCTGCTGTGCCGAGGATGAGGGAGAAGCTGCGGCTCACAGCGAGGCTCCGGCCAGAAGTTCGAGTTCGGCAAGGCGAACGCTCGTCTCGACCTCGGCGTCCAGCAGCGCGAGCCGGGTGCGCAGGATCTGGCGTTCGGCCTCGATCAGGGTGTTGAAATTCACCTTGCCACTCTCATAGCCCGACTGCGCGGCTTCGAGCGTCGCGCGGGCCTGGGGTAGCAGGGTGTCGCGCAACAGGCGCGCCTTGTCGCGGTTGGCCTCGAATGCCGCAAGCGCTTCGGCGAGGCGCCCGTTGAGGCGGGTTTCGGCCGAGAGCACGCGCGCCCGAGCCGCATCGACGCGATGCACCGCCTCGCGCTCCTGCGCACGGCGGCTCGACTGCTGCAGCGGGATCGTGACCTCGACCATCAGATCCCAGTTGTTGGCGCCGTTCATCGGGCGGTTGTTGGTCAGCGCCACGGCGAAGTCCGGATAGCGGTTCAACCACGTCAGTTCGCGGCTCTTCTGCGCGGCGACCACGCCCAGGCGCTCGCGGGTGAGTTCGGGCGCGCGCGCGCGAACCTGCGCGAACAGCTCCGCGCGCTGCAGCCGCGCCGGAGGTGGCGGCAACTCGACGGGGGCGGCCAGCGCGGCATCGCCATCGCGCGCGAGCAGGGCGTTGAGTTTCGCCGCGGCGTCGCGACGGCGGCGCTCGGCCTCGACCAGATCGATCTTCAGCGACGTGATCTCGCTCTGGGCGCGGACCGCATCCTGTTGCGGCACCAGCCCGAGGCCGTAGCGTGCCAGCACCAGTTGCTCGAGCGCGCCGAGCAGCGAAAGGGTCTCGCCCAGGATGCGGATCTGCCCGGCCGCCTGATAGTGGCGAGCGTAGGCGGACTTGATGAGATTCTCGATCTCGAGTGCAGCGCTTTCGTGCAAGGTGCCGACCTGCTCCGCAAGCGCCTCGGCCACTTCGCCGCGCAAGTCGCGCTTGCCGGCGAAGGGCAAGGGCTGGATCACCCGGTAACGGCTGGTGCCGACGTCGCCCGGAAGCAGCGAGGCGCTCCGGCCGGGATTCATCGCGTTGGTGAAGTCCATCAGCTCGACCTGGAAGCGCGGGTCGGGCAGGGCCGCGGCGGGCTCGATCCGTTCGCGTGCGGCCTGCGCTTCGAGCCTGCGCACGGCGAGTTCCGGATTGTGTTCCCGGGCGTGGTCGAGCAGGCCCTCGAGCGAAGTACCGAGCGCGACATCCTGCGCCTGAGCGGGCGCGAACCAGAGCGCCAGCGCAAGCGTCAGGCAGCAGGCGTTCGCTGCGCGCGCGATGCCTGTCGGGGGCGGAAAGCGCTTCATCGGGTGGAAGTCCCGGTTTCTGCCGAAAAGAAAGCCGCGCCCGAAGCGTTCGAACGCGGCATCTGCCTGTCGTGACCTAGTTGGCCGACTCGAGGGCCATCACGGTGAAGGCACCGCCGACCTTGTCTGCCGTGAAACGGATCTTGTCGCCCGGCTTGACCTGGTCGAGCATCGCCGGATCGGCTGCGCGGAACACCATCGTCATCGGCGGCATGCCAAGATTGGCGAGCGGGCCGTGGCTGATGGTGATCTTGCCGGCGGACTTGTCGACCTTCTTCACCGTGCCTTCGGACACGACGGCTTCGGCCGTGGCCGCGGTTGCCCCCGCCTTCTGGTGAGTATCGTGATCGCCCGCCGCCAGGGCGGGGTTGAGGGCCGACAGGGCAAGCAGCGAGAGCAGGGGAGCAAGGTTCTTCATGTCATGTCCTTGGACTTGTCAAACGGGTTGGGCGAATCATGCCTCACAGGGGTGAACGCGAAGCTGACCGCGGGATTACATTGCTGTCAGCCGCCATCGCGCTCTCTCCCATCAGGCCTTGATGACGATGATGGTGCCGATCATGCCGGCCTCGTAGTGGCCGGGGATCAGGCATGCGAAGCGGAATTCGCCGGGACGATTGAAGGTCCAGACGATCTCGCCGCGACCACCCGGGGCGACGTGGGCCATCCACGGCGAATCATGCTCCATGCCCGGGAATTTCTTCATCAGCTCGGCATGCTCCTCGAGTGCCGGCGCGGTGCCGATGACCATCTCGTGCAAGACCATGCCGTCGTTGTGATGTTCGAAGCGTATGGTCTCGCCGAGCCGGACCTCGATGCGGTCGGGCTCGAAGCGCATCGCATCGGTCATGACGATCGGAATGCTGCGGGAGACGTCGGCGGCATCGCCGGCGATGCCCCAGTCCTGCTGCTCCTTTTCTACCGCGGCGGCCTTCGCGCCAGCGGCCTTCGGGTCGGCGTGCTTCGCATCGCCATGGGCGAGCGCCACGCGATCGAGCGTGAGCAGTCCGGCGGTCGCGATCAGGCTGCGGGCGAGGAATTTTCTACGTGTCTGCATGATTGACTCCGTGGGGAATGGGGTGCCTGTGGTCTTATCGTCTTGGTTGGTTTGCGATCACGAGCTTCGTGCTGCGTTCAATGGCCGGAATGTCCACCGGGCTTGCGTACGTCCATCTTCATCTCCGGCCCGGGTCGGGCGCGCGGCATAGACTGGCCGCCGGCGCTGCTGCTGCGCGCGGCGGCCGGCATTTCCCCGGTCCACTCGTAGGCGACCGTGCCCGCCGGGTGCGCGAACCAGCCCGGATCGCTGTAGTTCCCGGGTTTCTGGTCACGTCGCACCTTGAGCACGGTGAACATGCCGCCCATTTCCACCGCGCCGAAGGGTCCCTGGCCGGTCATCATCGGCAGGGTGTTGTCCGGCAGCGGCATCTCCATCTCGCCCATGTCGGCCATGCCGCGCTCGCCCATCAGCATGTAGTCGGGCACCAGCTTCTGGATGTTCTCGACCAGGCCGCGATGGTCGATGCCGATCATGGTCGGCACGTCGTGGCCCATGGCGTTCATCGTGTGGTGCGACTTGTGGCAGTGCATCGCCCAGTCGCCTTCCTCGTCGGCGATGAATTCGAGCTGGCGCATCTGGCCCACGGCGACATCGGTCGTCACCTCCGGCCAGCGCGACTCCTTGCGCGTCGGGCCGCCGTCGGTGCCGGTGACCTCGAACTCGTGGCCATGGATGTGGATCGGATGGTTGGTCATCGTCAGGTTGCCGACGCGCACCCGCACGCGATCGCCCTTCCTTACGTTGAGCGAATCGATGCCGGGGAAGACGCGGCTGTTGAAGGTCCACAGGTTGAAGTCGAGCATCGTGTTGACCTTGGGCACGTAGCTGCCCGGCTCGATGTCGTAGGCATTGAGCAGGATGCAGAAGTCCCGGTCGGCGGTCTCGATCAAGGGGTGCGAGGCGCGCGGATGCGTCACCCAGAAGCCCATCATCCCCATCGCCATCTGGGTCATCTCGTCGGCGTGCGGGTGGTACATGAAGGTGCCGGGACGGCGCGCCACGAACTCATAGACGAAGGTCTTGCCCACGGGAATGTGCGGCTGGTTCAGGCCGCCGACGCCGTCCATGCCGTTGGGCAGGCGCTGGCCGTGCCAGTGGATGGAGGTGTGCTCGGGCAGGCGGTTGGTGACGAAGATGCGCACGCGGTCGCCCTCGACCACCTCGATCGTGGGGCCGGGCGACTGGCCGTTGTATCCCCAAAGGCGAGCGGTCATGCCGGGGGCGAACTCGCGCTCGACCGGCTCGGCGACGAGGTGGAACTCCTTGACGCCGTTGTTCATGCGCCAGGGCGCGGACCAGCCGTTCAGGGTGGTGACCGGCCTGTAGGGCCGCCCATTGGGCGGTGACACCGGGGCCATGGTGGCCGCGCTGGTCTGGATGGCCGGTTCGGGCAGGGCCGCCATCGCGACCCTGCTCACCGTGCCGGCGGCCGCGAGCAGTCCGGCGCCTGCGAGGAACTGACGTCTGTTCGACATGGAATGACTCCGAATGACTTAGTGGCCGCCGCCGGCCTCGGCCGGCGCCGCGCTGGACTGCATCGCCAAAGGCGCGATGGGGTGGCCGAGCAGGGTGGCCCTGAGTGCGGCATCCGCGATCCAGAAGTCGCGCTCGGCCTCGATCGCCTGGATCACGCTCGTGACCTTGCCGCGTGCCTCTGCCAGCAACTCGAACACCCCGATCAGCATCCCGTTGTATTCGAGCACGGCCTCGTCGCCGATCGTCTGCCGAAGCGGCAGGATCTCGTCGCGACTCAACCTCGCAAGGTCGTGCGCGTTGCGGTAGCTGTCGTAGCTGATCCGCAGCTGCGAGGCGGCATTGCGCGCGACCTGCGCCGTGCGGTTGAAGGCGGCGAGGTAGCGCGCCTGACCGGCCGCGCGCGTCGCGTCGCCGAAGTCGAACAGCGGCAGCGGAAACTCGATCTCGAAGCCCCGCTGGGCCGGCAGCCCGGTTTCGCTGTTGCGGATGCCGGCGACGTGAAGGCCGTCGACCACGCTCGTCACCTTGCCCAGGCCGAGATCCTTCGCCGTCCACTCGAGGTCCGCGCGCGCCAGCCGGATGTCGAGCCGGTCCTCGAAGGCGGTGCGCCCGGCCTCGTTTTCCGGCATCGGCTGCCCCGGTAGTTCGGGCAGGCGCTCCGGCAGCTTGAGGGCGAAAGCCTGGCTCGGGGTGAGTCCGAGCAACTGCACGAGCGCCTCCCGCGATGCCGTGGCTTCCTGGCGTGCCCGGATCAGGTTGCGGGTCGCTTCGGCGCGAAGCAGGTGCTCACGCGCGCTTTGCAGGCGGCTGAAGTTGCCCGCCGCCTGCATCCGCCGCGCGATCTCGGCGCCGGTAGTGGCCGCGCCGCTCGCCTCGGCCTGGAAGCGGGCGACCTGACCGGCGGCCACGGCCCTGACCCACGCCGTGCGCACCTCGGTCACGGTCTGCAGTACCGCGGTGCTGGCCTGCAGCCGGGTCTGCTGCTGGCGGAATTCCGCGCGTTCGAGTCGGGCGGGCAGCAGCAGGATGTCGAGCAGCGAGAAGCCGAGCGAGCGGCCGATGTCGAGCTCGCGCTCGCCACCCTCCGAGCGCACCAGGCGCTCGAAGGTGAACACCGGGTTGGCGACGCGGGCGCTGCGGGTGGCATCGGCCGAGGCGGCCGCCGCCTCTGCAAGCACGACCTGGAAGGCCGGGCTGTAGCCCAGGGCGATGCGCACCGCGTCGTCGGCGCCCAGAGGCTGCGCGAGCATGCGATCCACCTCCGACGCCATCGCCGCGCGCTCCTCGTCGGAACGCAGCCAGCGCGGCTCGACGCCGGCCTGCTCGCGGCCGAACTGCTCGAGCGCGGCGTAGTTCTGGTCGATCACCGCGCTCGCACAGCCCGACAGCAGCAGCGACGCGGCGAGTACCGGGATCATCGGTCGGCGCGTCGCCTTCATCGCTTTCCCTCCTCCGCGGCCGCGGGGCGCAGATGACCGACATGGCCACCGAGACCGCCGACCTCGTCGTTGACCTCGCGCCAGTCGCGCATCGGCTCGTCGGCCCGGAACGGGCGGAAGGATTCGAGCACCGATTCGAAGGCTGGGATCGGCGCGGGCACGGCGGCGTCCGTGCTCGCCTGCGCGGAATCGGCCCCTCCGGCCGGAGCAGGCGCCTGTGCCGTGTCAGCGGCGTTGACGGACAGGGCCGCGCAGCAAAGCAGCGCGGCCCCCCAGTGCGGGAGGGTGTCTTGTCTCATCATCTCGGGGCTCTCGATTATCTTGCCGTGCCGCGGCGGCAGGAGCAGCCCCCTCCCGCCAGCGGCGGGATCACTTGGCCGGTTGCGTCGGGGTCATCGGCATGCCCTCCATCGGCATGCCCATCATCTGCTGCATCATGCCCATGTGCTTGTGCATTATCTGCATGTGCTCGCGCATCATGTCGGGGTTCATCGCCCCCACAGCGCCGGGCGCCTGGCCTTCCGCCATCGGACATCCGGCAGCCGTCTTCTGCATCGCCATCTCGAACGCCTGCATTTGCTCCTGCATCAAGGCCATGCGCCGCTCGGGATCGCGGGCCTCGCGAATGGCATTCATGCGCATCTGCATGGCGGGAAGGCTGGCGGCCGGGCCCATCGCGGCGGGCGACTGGCCCGCCGCCGCATGGTGGCGCGGATGATGGTCCGCAGCGGGTGCCGCGGCAATCGACATCGACGACAGCATGGCGGCGCCCATTCCGAGCAGCAGGCGCGGGGTAGATTTCGATCTCATGCTAAAGCTCCTGTGAAACAGCGGTGACAGGGACATTCGAACCTGCGGATGAAACGGTTCGATTGTGTACACGCGACCCCGTCAGGACCCTTACCCAATGATTACATCTTTGTAATCCGCCGATCGCGTAGCCCGAGCGCAGGCACAATTCGAGCACCGGAAATACGCGAGGAAGGTGCGGTGAAGATCCTGATCGTCGAGGACGAACCCAAGACGGGCGACTACCTGCGCCAGGGGCTGGTCGAGGCCGGCTTTGTCGTCGACCTCGCGCGCGACGGGCTCGACGGCCTGCACTTGGCGATGAGCGGCGCGTACGACCTGATCGTGCTCGACGTCATGCTGCCCTCGCTCGACGGCTGGGGCGTGCTGCAGACGGTGCGTCGCAACGGCCAGGAAATGCCGGTGCTCTTTCTCACCGCACGCGACCGGGTCGAGGACAGGGTGCGCGGGCTCGAGCTCGGCGCGGACGACTACCTGGTCAAGCCCTTCGCCTTTTCCGAGCTGCTCGCGCGCGTGCGAACGCTGCTGCGACGGGGCCGCTCGAAGGAGCCCGAATCCCTGCGCGCGGCCGACATGGAGCTCGACCTGATGCGCCGCCGCGTGACGCGCGCGGGCGTGCGAATCGACCTCACGGCGAAGGAGTTCGCCCTGCTCGAGCTCTTGCTGCGCCGCCAGGGCGAGGTCTTGCCGCGCTCGCTGATCGCCTCCCAGGTGTGGGACATGAACTTCGACAGCGACACCAACGTCATCGAGGTCGCGGTGCGTCGCCTGCGTGCAAAGGTGGACGAGCCGTTCGAACCGAAGCTGATCCGCACCGTGCGCGGCATGGGCTACGTGCTCGAAGTCCCGGAGGAGAGCTGAGCTTGACGCCGCGTGTATCCCTGACCGCGCGTCTCGCCCTGCTCTTCGCCGCGCTTACCGCGATCCTGCTGGTCGTGCTCGCCCTGGTCCTCGGGCGCGCGGTCGAAGCGCATTTCCTGGATCTCGATCGGCACGAACTGAGCGGCAAGCTCAGCCTGATCCGCAACCTGCTGCA
>JBFGUQ010000050.1:0-10096 GCA_041565515.1 Rhodocyclaceae bacterium
CCAGTTGTCCTCGGTCGAATTGCCGAGCGAAGCGGCCACCCCGCCCTGCGCCGCAACCGTGTGCGAGCGCGTCGGGAAGACCTTGGTCAGCACGGCGGTCTTCATGCCGGCTTCGGAAAGTTGCAGGGCCGCACGCAGGCCTGCACCACCGGCGCCTACGATGACCGCATCAAAGGTACGCTTTGCGACATTCACGCTTACAGCCTCCAAAGAATCTGGGCGGCCCAGCCGGCATAGCCGATGAGCAGGAAGAGGGTGACGAGATGCAGCGCCAGGCGCACACCGGTCGGCTTGATGTAGTCCATCCAGATGTCGCGAATGCCTATCCACGCGTGATAGAACAGCGACAGGAAGAACAGGAAGCTCAGGAACTTGAACAGCCCGCCCGAGAACAGGCCGGACCACGCCTCGTAGCTCAGCTCGGGGAGGGTCAGTGCGGAGAAGGCGAAGATGATCGTGTAGATCGCCATGAAGACGGCGGTCGCACGCTGTCCGATCCAGTCCTTGAGCCCGTAGTGCGCTCCGACTACGTCACGTTTCACCATAGAGCCACCCCGATGACGACGGTGAGCGCGATGCTCACGACAAGAACGACGCGCGAGGACTTGCGCGCGGCCTCGAGCTCGACGCCCTTGTGCATGTCGAGCAAGAGGAAGCGGATACCGGCACAGAAATGATGCAGGTAGGCCCACAGCAGACCGAACAGCAGAAGCTTGACCAGCGGATTGCCGACCACTGCGCTGAAGGTCTCGAAGGACTCGGGAGAGCCGAGGCTGCGGTCGAGCAGGAACAACAGGAATGGCAGGAGCAGGAACAGGCCCGCCCCGCTGATCCGGTGAAGGATCGACACGATACCCGGCAGTGGAAGCCGGATCTGGTTCAGGGCCAGGTGCTTCGGCCTCGGTTTGCGCACAGTCGCTTCTGACATGAAGACTCCCCTCTACATGTGCAACGGACACTCCGTCGCTGACTTCCAAAATCGCACGATTATAACGTCTGCAACCCACCCAACATACAACGACGGACTTTCACTTCAATTCAGCTCGTTCAGATAGAAATGCTCGGCAGTCGAATACAGGCCGCGGCGCCATTCCACCGGCTTGTCGCCGTAGGTGAAGGTCACCCGCTCGACGGACAGCAAGGGCGTGCCTTCGGCCACCTTCAACACCTCGCTCACGCTGCGGTCGGCCGCCACAGCGCGGATACGCTCCTGTGCGCGGATCATGCGCAAGCCGAAACGGGTCTCGAACAGGCTGTAGAGGGAGCCATTCCAGTCCTGCAGCATCTCGGCCGTCAGGCCCTTGAAGACCTCGCCCGACAGATAGATCTCATCGACCACGACGGGCTTGGCCGAGAACTTCAGCAAGCGCCGCACGATGATGATCGGCGCACCGGGCTCGATCCCGAGCATTCGCGACGCTTCGTGACCCGCCTTCGCGCGCCAGCACTCCAATGGCACGCTCTGCGGCGGCGCCAGGTCACCGTCGACCGGGACCAGGCGCAGGAATCGGAACAGCGCGCGGGGGTCGTTGTGCGAGGCGACGAAGGTCCCCTTGCCCTGCTTGCGCACGACCATGTTCTCCGCGGCCATCTCGTCGATGGCCTTGCGCACGGTCCCCTGGGAAACGCCGAAGCGCGAGGCAAGCTCCTGCTCGCTCGGAATCGCCTGACCCGGACGCCACTCCCCCGCCACCAGCGCCTGAACGATGAGCGCCTTGATCTGACGGTACAGGGGAGAAAAGGTCGGGGCTTCCTGTGACATGCGCGCATTTGATCATAAAAAAATCCACTCGTCTATGGTTGGTCTTATGTCTTATATAAGACATTTAACGTGATTTGACATGAGTGCGACTTGCTTCTAACATCCCCCCGCCTGAAATGGCATCCCCTACAGCCTGCGCCCGAACGTTTTTCGCTGCCCGGGAACGAGCCGCCGGGGCTAGAATTCTCGATCACACTGACCGTCTTGTTTTGAGGGAGTAATCACATGAGCAAAGCCCCCGTCCGCGTCGCAGTCACCGGCGCCGCCGGCCAGATCGGCTACAGCCTGCTTTTCCGCATCGCCAGCGGCGAAATGCTTGGCAAGGATCAGCCCGTCATCCTGCAACTGCTCGATCTGCCCCAGGCTCAGAAGGCGGTCAAGGGCGTGATGATGGAGCTCGAGGACTGCGCCTTCCCGTTGCTCGCCGGCATGGTCGCCACCGACGACCCCAACGTTGCCTTCAAGGATGCCAACGTCGCCCTGCTGGTCGGCGCCCGCCCGCGCGGCCCCGGCATGGAACGCAAGGACCTGCTGACCGAGAACGCCAAGATCTTCACCGTGCAGGGCGCCGCGATCGGCCAGTATGCCGACCCCGACTGCAAGGTTCTGGTCGTGGGCAACCCCTGCAACACCAATGCCTACATCGCCAAGGAAGTGGCGCAGAAGTACGGCCGCGTGCCGGCGAAGAACTTCACCGGCATGCTCCGTCTCGACCACAACCGCGCGTTGTCCCAGCTCGCCGCCAAGTCGGGCCGCCAGGTCTCCAGCCTGAAGAGCCTCGTCGTGTGGGGCAACCACTCGCCGACCATGTACGCCGACTACCGTTTCGTCACCTCCAATGGCGACAAGGTCAAGGATCTGATCAACGACGACGCATGGAACCGCGACGTCTTCCTGCCCACCGTCGGCAAGCGCGGCGCGGCGATCATCGAAGCGCGCGGCCTGTCCTCCGCAGCCTCGGCCGCGAACGCGGCGATCGATCACATCCGCGACTGGGTGCTGGGCTCCAAGGGTGAGTGGGTCACCATGGGCATCCCCTCGGACGGCTCGTACGACATCCCCGAAGGCATCATCTATGGCTTTCCGGTCACGACCGAGAACGGCGAATACAAGATCGTCAAGGGCCTGGACATCGACGCCTTCTCGCGCGAGCGCATGACGCACACGCTCAACGAACTGCTCGAGGAGCGTGAAGGCGTGAAGGACCTGCTGGTCTGATCCCCGCCTGCGCCGGCACATGCCGGCCCTGGCGCCAAGGGCGCACGGCGTAAGCCGTGCGCCTTTTTTGTCGACCGGCCGGCTGTTATGCTTGCCCGCGATCACCGCCACCGAACCTACCCGAGCACCACCAAGACGCTTAACGCCCTGCACCCGCGCGACGTCCTGTTCGCCGGCGAAGAACCCTTTCCCGCCCTGCCCGCGGTCGACCATTACGCCGGCTCGGAGAAGCTCATGCTCAAGGCGCTGGTACTGCAGCAGGAATTCGGTCCGGTGTTCGACATCACCTGCGACTGCGAGGACGGCGCCCGCGCCGGCGCCGAGGCCGAACACGCGCAGATGGTCGTTGGGCTCGTCAATGGCGCGGAGAACCACTTCGGCCGCGTCGGCGTCCGCATTCACGACATCACCCACCCGCACTGGCAGAAGGACCTCGAGATCCTGGTCGCCGGCGCCGGCGACCGCCTGGCCTTCGTCACCCTGCCGAAGGTGCGCTCGGCCGACGACGCCGCCGCCCAGATCGCCGAGTTGCGCAAGCTGGAACGCGCGCGCGGCGGCGCGAGCCCGCTGCCGGTGCACGTCCTGATCGAAACCCACGGCGCGCTGCGCGAAGTCTGGCAGATCGCGGCGCTGGACGGCGTCGAGTCGCTCGACTTCGGCCTCATGGATTTCGTTTCCGGCCATCACGGGGCGATTCCCGGCGCGGCGATGAAGAGCCCGGGCCAGTTCGAGCATCCGCTCATCGTTCGCGCCAAGGCCGAGATTTCCGCCGCGGCGCTGGCCAACGGGGTCGTACCCTCGCACAACGTCACCACCGAACTCAAGGACGTTGCGGTTATCCGCCACGATGCCGAGCGCGCGCGGCGCGAATTCGGCTACCTGCGCATGTGGAGCATCCATCCCAACCAGATCATGCCGATCATCGCGGCAATGCAACCGGACTTCTCGGAGGTCGAGGAAGCGGGCGAGATCCTGGTCGCCGCGCAGGATGCGGCCTGGGGCCCGATCCAGCACAAGGGACGCCTGCACGATCGCGCCTCCTACCGCTACTACTGGGAGTTGCTGGTGCGTGCCCGCAGCACCGGCATGAAGATCGGCGAGGACGTGCAGCGCCGCTTCCTCGCCGATCATTGAGATACGCGCAAGCCGCAGCGCGCGGCGAGCTTCGGGATTCAGGCACGAGCGCACTCTCGCCCATGGCCGGGAGCACCGATGGCCGATAGGGACGGCGCGCATGCGCCGGCGTCCAGCGCGGCGGAGCCCGCCGAGGACGCCTTCCTGGAGGGCGGCACGCCGGCCTACCGGCGCGCCAACCTGGCGATGTTCGTCGGCGGCTTCTCCACCTTCGCCCTGCTCTATGCCACCCAGCCGCTGCTGCCGCTGCTGAGCGCCGACTTCGGCGTTGGTGCGGCCTCGGCCAGCGTCACCGTCTCCGCCGGCACCGCCGCGCTGGCGCTGATGCTGATTCCGGCCAGCATCCTGTCCGACCGCGTTGGTCGAGAAGCGGTGATGAAGGCCGCACTGGCACTTGCCGCGGTGCTGTCACTGCTGTCGCCGATCGTCCAGGACTTCAACCAGCTGGTGGTGCTGCGCGCCCTGCTCGGCGCCGTGCTGGCCGGCCTGCCGGCGGTGGCGATGGCCTATCTCGGAGAAGAGGTCGCACCCAATGCGCAAAGCCGCGCGATGGGGCTCTACATCGCAGGCAATGCGCTCGGCGGCATGAGCGGCCGGGTGCTCGCCGCCCTCTTCGCCGACTGGGGCAGCTGGCGCCTGGCGCTGACGGTGCTCGGCGCCGGGGGCGTCGTCGCCGCGATCGTCTTCTGGCGCAGCCTGCCGCCGTCGCGGCATTTCAGTCCGCGTGCCGCACGCATCGCACGCATCTGGCAGGACGGCCGCGCGATCGCAGCCGACAGCGGCCTGCGCTGGCTCTTCCTCACAGCCTTCCTGATGATGGGCGCCTTCGTCGGGCTCTACAACTACCTGGGCTTCCGCCTCATGGACGCTCCGTTCGGGCTCGGCCAGACCGCGATCGGCGCGATCTTCCTGCTCTACCTCGTCGGCACCGCCGCATCGGCCTGGAGCGGCCAGCTCGCCGACCGCCACGGCCGGCGCAACATGCTGTGGATCATGGCCACGATCACTGCCTGCGGACTGGCCCTTACGCTGGCGTCGCACCTGCCGACGATCATCGCCGGCGTGGGCGTATTCACCTTCGGCTTCTTCGCCACCCATTCACTCGCCAGCGGCTGGGTGGCGCGACGCGGACGCGAACGCCGTGCGCTGGCGGCGGCACTCTATCTGTGCAGCTACTACCTCGGCGCCAGCCTCGTCGGCACGCTTGCCGGCATCGTGTGGGACGAGGTGCGCTGGCGGGGGGTCGCCGCCATCCTCGGCCTGTGCGTGCTCGCCGCGGTGGCGGTCGCGCTGCGGCTGCGCCGGATCGAACCACTACCGGCAACCGAAGCCCGAGCCGACAGTCAGGACCTCACTTGAGGTTCCCCGACAGGAACTGGCGCAGGCGCTCGCTGCGCGTGTTGTCGAACACCTCGGCGGGCGGACCGTACTCCTCGGCCAGCCCCTGGTGCAGGAACATTACCTTGCTCGACACCTCGCGCGCGAAGCCCATCTCGTGCGTCACCACGACCATCGTGCGGCCTTCGTCGGCGAGTCCCTGCATGACCTTCAGCACCTCGCCCACGAGCTCGGGGTCGAGCGCCGACGTGGGTTCGTCGAACAGCAGCACCGCGGGCTCCATCGCCAGTGCGCGGGCAATCGCCACACGCTGCTGCTGCCCGCCGGACAGGTGGGCAGGATAGCTGTCACGGCATTGCGCGATGCCGACCTTCTCCAGATAGCCCATGGCGCGCTCGCGCGCCTCGCGGCGCGACAGCCCCAGCACATGCACCGGCGCCTCGACGACGTTCTGAAGCACGGTCATGTGCGCCCACAGGTTGAAGTGCTGGAACACCATCGCGAGGCGGGTGCGCAGGCGCTGCAATTGCTTCGCATCAGCCACCTCGAGGTGTCCATCCCTGCCCGGCACGAGGCGGATCTCCTCGCCGGCGACCGAGATGCGGCCGGCGTCGGGCTGCTCGAGGAAGTTGATGCAGCGCAGGAAGGTGCTCTTGCCCGACCCGGAGGAACCGATGATGCTGATGACGTCCCCTGCCTCGGCCGAAAGCGACACCCCCTTGAGCACCTCGAAGTCGCCGTAACGCTTGTGCAGGTTTTCGACGGTCAGTTGAGTCATGTCTTTCGATCCTGGGTCGGTGCGCTCATGCCGCGGCATGGCCGGGCTTGCGTGGCTGCAGGTGCGCGAGCCAGCGCTGCTCGGCAAGCCGGAACAGGCCGACGAGGGCAAAGGTGATGCACAGGTAGATCAGGCCGGCGAAGATGAAGGCCTCGAACGGTGCGAAATGCTGCGAATAGGCGTTGCGCGCGGCGCCGGTCAGATCGACCAGGGTCACCGTAGACGTGATCGCCGTGCCGTGCAGCATGAAGATCACTTCGTTGCTGTAGGCCGGCAGGGCGCGTCGCAGCGCACCGGGCAGCAGGATCCGCCGAAGCATGGTGAAACGGGTCATGCCGCAGGCCTGGGCGGCTTCGATCTCGCCATGCGGCATGGTCCGCAGCGCGCCGGCAATGATCTCGGTCGTGTAGGCGCCGGTGTTGAGCGCGAAGGTCACCAGCGCGCAACCAAAGGGTTCCCGAAAGATCAGCCAGAACGCATTGCCTTCGGCCCAGCGCGACTGGATCCACTCGAACTGGCCCAGCCCGTAGTAGACGAGCAGCAGTTGCACCAGCATCGGCGTACCGCGAAAGAAATACGTGTAGGCCCAGACCGGCACCGACAGCGCGCGGCGCGGCGAGGTTCGCAGCACGGCAAGCGGGATCGCCAGCAGCAGGCCGGCCGCGAGCGAGAGGAAGGTGAGTTGCAGCGTCAGCCACAGGCCCGCCGCATAGTGCGGCCAGCCCTCGGTGAACACGCTCCACTCGATCATGCCGCGGCCCTCCTCACGCCTGCGCTGTAGCGGCGTTCGAGCCAGCCGAACACCAGCGCGGACAGCGTCGTCAGGCCGAGGTAGAAGACGCACACGACCCCATAGAACAGGAAGGGCTCATGGGTGCTGCGACCGGCCTGGTCGGCGAGCCAGGTGATGTCCGACAGGCCGATGATCGACACCAGCGCGGTGCTCTTCTGCATCACCTGCCAGTTGTTGCCCAGCCCCGGCAAGGCGTGGCGCAGCATCTGCGGGAACAGGATGCGGTGAAAGACCTGCCAGCGGCTCATGCCGTAGGCGCGCCCGGCCTCGAGCTGCCCGGCGGGCACGGCGAGGAAGGCGCCACGGAAGGTCTCGGTGAAATAGGCGCCGAAGATGAAGCCTAGGGTCGCCACGCCGGCGGCGAAGGGATTGACGTCGACATAGTCCCAGCCGAGCGCATCGGTGACCATGTTGATGCCGATCTGCCCCCCATAGAAGATCAGCAGCATCATCACCAGGTCGGGGATGCCGCGCACGATGGTGGTATAGACGCTGGCCGGAACGCGCAGCAGGGCCGTGCGCGACAGCCGGGCCGACGCCCCGGCCAGGCCGAGGACGAGCGCGAGCAGCAGCGACAGCAGCGCGACCTGCAGTGTCAGCCACGCACCGTCGAGCAGCGAGGGAAGATAACCGTGGAGCATGGGGAGATCAGTCCGCCCCGGGCTGATGGAGCGTATTCGTCAGGGAGCGTCGAGCGACAGGGCCGGCACGAATGCCGGCCCTGTCGCCTCATTCGCCGTAGATGTCGTAGGCGAAGTACTTCGCACGGATGCGATCGTAGGTCCCGTTGGCGCGAACTGCCGCGAGCGCCTTGTTGAGCTTGTCCTTGAGCGCCTTGTCCTGCTTGCGCACGGCGATGCCGACGCCCTCGCCGATCACCGCCCTCTCCTCGGCATTGCGGCCATAGATCATGCTGCCGGCAAAGGCGTAGTCGGCGCCCGCCGGCTTGACCAGGAAGCCGCCGTCGGCCTCGAGGGCATCGACCCAGGACGCGTCGATACGGCCGGAGGCGAGGTCGAGATACGCTTCTTCCTGCTTGGCGTAGCGCACCAGCTCGACGCCGTTGTCGGCCCAGAATCGGGTGGCGAAGTTGTCGGCGACGGTGCCTCGCTGCACCCCGATGCGGCGCCCCTTGAGCGATTCGATATCGGGCGTGAGCGCCGCGCCCTTCTTCGCCACCAGGGCAAGCGGCGTGGTGTAGTACTTGTCGGTGAAGTCCACCTTCTTCTTGCGCTCCGCGGTGATCGACATCGAGGCCGAGATCGCATCGAACTTGCGGCTCATCAGCGCCGGGATCATGCCGTCCCATTCCTGTTTCACCCAGGTGCACTCGGCCTTCATCTCCTCGCACAAGGCGTTGGCGAGATCGACGTCGAAGCCCTGCACCGAACCATCGGTGCCGACCATGTTGAACGGCGGATAGGCGCCCTCGGTCGCGAAGCGGATCTTGTCCCAGTCCTTGGCGAGACCGGCCTGGCTGACCAGCGTCAGCGCGGCGAGCAGGAAGATGCGTGCAATCATGTCGTCTCCTTTTTTTTTCGAGGGCACTGCCAGGCCCGCGGTGACGGGAACCCAGCGGCTCGGTGGTTCGCACATCCCGTCGCATTCGTGGCCGACGGCCGGCGGCAAGCCCTCGAACTGTTGTAACAGCCGATGAAACCCCGGCATTCTAACCGCAGCCGGGCCGATCGCCGCGCGCCGGGCGAATCCCGCGGCGCGCGGTCGCGGCGGCAATCATGTCAGCCGCCTCACGATCTCGTCGGCCAGACTGCCTGCTGCCGCGGGGCTGAAGCGGAAGAACAGCTCCGGCTCCACCAGCTCGAGCTCCATCAGGCGGAAGCCGCCGTCGCTGCGAACGAAGTCCACCCGGGCATACAGCGGCAGCGACGGGCAGGCCGCCACCGCCGCCTCGGCAAAACGCCGCTCTTCGCCGAGCGCCTCATGCGGGTGCACGCTGCCGCCGTGGTCGTCCTGCACGCGAAAGTCCCCGCGCCGCGCGACCTTGCGGATGGCATGGGTGGTGGTACCGCCGATCACGATCAGCGACAGCTCGCCCTCGTCCAGGATGGCCGGCTGGAAAGCCTGCACCATCATCGACTCCGCCCTCACGCAGCGCTCGAAGAGCGCCTCGTGCCCGGCAAGCGTGTCGCGGCCGACGCGATGGGTCAGGCGCGCCGCGCCCGAGACCACGGGCTTGAAGACAATCTCGTCCCAGCCCTGCTCGTCCATGATGCGACCCAGCGTGATCGACTCGCCGGCGTCGACGAAGCGCGTCGGCACGATCGGCGTGCCGCGGCTGGCGAGCACCGCGAGATAGCGCTTGTCGAGGTTCCAGCGGACCAGGTCCGCGTCGTTGAACAGGCGTGTGCTCGACGCCACCCGCTCCAGCCAGGGCACGAACTCGCCGAAACGATCGAAATAATCCCAGGTGCTGCGAAACAGCGCGCAGCGGCAGCGCGACCAGTCCATCCCGGCATCCGACCATGAGCGACGAGCCACGGCGAGGCCGCGCGCGGCCAGCGCGTCGGCGACCAGCCCATCCTCGAGCTGGATCTGGCGCTGGTACCAGTCGCGCGCGTCCGGTCTCAGGTAGCGGTCTTCGGTGAGGATCACGACATCGATCGGCTTTGCGGTCATCGCGGCGCTGTGGCGTAATGCAGGGCCCGCGATTCTAGCAACTCGAACATGCCCCCGCCGTCGATTCCGCTGTCCATCCTCGATCTCGCACCGGTCCCGCAGGGCAGCACGCCGGCCGATGCGCTGCGCAACACGCGCGATCTCGCCTGCCATGCCGAGCGCTGGGGCTATCTGCGCTACTGGCTCGCCGAGCACCACAACATGACCGGCATCGCCAGCGCCGCGACCGCGGTCGTGATCGGCCATGTCGCCGCGGCGACGTCGACGATGCGCATCGGGGCCGGCGGGATCATGCTGCCCAATCACGCGCCGCTGGTGATTGCCGAACAGTTCGGCACCCTGGAGTCGCTCTTTCCTGGCCGCATCGACCACGGCCTCGGCCGCGCCCCCGGAACCGACCAGCGCACCGCACGTGCGCTGCGCCGCCACCTTGCGG
>JBFGUQ010000051.1:0-10020 GCA_041565515.1 Rhodocyclaceae bacterium
CTCGCGTCCATCGCCGGCGTGCGCGACAACCAGCTCGTCGGCTACGGCCTCGTCGTCGGCCTCGACGGCTCGGGCGACCAGACCACGCAGACCCCGTTCACCGTGCAGAGCATCATCAACATGCTCGGCAACATGGGCGTGACCCTGGCCCCGGGCACCAACCTCCAGCTCAAGAACGTCGCCGCGGTGATGGTCACCGCGACGCTGCCGCCCTTCGCCCGGCCCGGGCAGGCGCTCGACGTCACCGTGTCCTCGATCGGCAATGCCAAGAGCCTGCGCGGCGGCACGCTGGTGATGACGCCGCTCAAGGGCGCCGACGGCCAGGTGTATGCGATGGCCCAGGGCAACATGGTGGTGGGCGGGGCGGGCGCGCAGGGCGGTGGCGCCTCCCAGGTCATCAACCACCTGTCGGCCGGCCGCATCCCCGCCGGTGCCACGGTCGAGCGCAGCGTCCCGGCCCTGCTGGGGCAGGGCGAGTACGTCACCTTCGAGCTAAACGACACCGACTTCGGCACCGCGCGCCGCGTCGTCGATGCGATCAATCTCGTCCAGCCAGGTGCTGCCCAGGCCCTCGACGGCCGCAGCATCCAGGTGCGTGCGCCGGTCGATTCCACCATGCGCGTCGCCTTCCTCGGCCAGATCGAGAACCTGGACGTGACGCCGGCGCAGCAGGCGGCCAAGGTCATCGTCAATTCGCGCACCGGCTCGGTGGTGATGAACCAGCGCGTCACCCTGCAGAATTGCGCCGTCGCCCACGGCAACCTCACCGTGTCGGTCAATGTCGACACCCAGGTCAGCCAGCCACCGCCGCTGTCCGGCGGCCAGACGGTGGTGACCCAAGGCGGCCAGGTGAATATCGACCAGGGCGCCGGCACCCTGTTCAACGTCAAGGGCAGCACCAGCCTGGCGGACGTGGTGAAGGCACTCAACGCGCTCGGCGCCAAGCCGATGGATCTGGTCAGCATCCTGCAGGCGATGAAGTCCGCGGGCGCGCTGCGGGCCGAGCTCGAGATCATCTGAGGAAGGCCTCATGACCGCCGGCTTCCAGCTCAACGCCTTCGACCCCAACGCGCTCGGCGACCTCAAGCGCCTCGCCCGCACCGAAGGTGAGTCCAACGACACCCTCCGCGCCGCGGCGAAGCAGTTCGAGGCCTTGTTCCTGCAGATGGTGATGAAGTCGATGCGCGCGGCCACGCCCGCCAGCGGCCTGATCGACAACGAGCAGAGCAAGCTCTACCAGAGCCTGCTCGACCAGCAGCTCGCGCTCAATCTCGCCCAGGCCAAGGGCGCCGGCATGGCCGACGTGATCTACCGCCAGATCGGCGGCAAGGGCACGGGCGTCGATGTGCTCGAGGCACTCGGCACCGGCAACAGCGGGCCGAGCGAGGGCTTCGATCTCGCCGGCGTGATCCGCCGTGCGGCAATTCCTGCCGCCCGCGGCGTGTCGGCGGAGTCCGCTGCCGCCGGCCTGCTTGCCGGTTTGCCGGGCAGGGGCGCTGCAGGCCCCCTCGGCGCCCTGGGCGGGCAGGGCGGCGCCTTCGATGCCGGCTCGATCGTCGACAATGCGATGCTCGAGGCCAAGCTCGGCGAGGCCATCCGCAGCGCGCGCGACACCACCGGCGCCGTGACCCAGCGGGCACGGGACTTCGTCGCCGACGTCTGGCCGCATGCGGTGGAGGCCAGCCGCAAGACCGGCATCCCGCCGCAGTTCATGGTCGCGCAGGCGGCGCTGGAAACCGGCTGGGGGCAGAAGCAGCTCAGGCACGCCGACGGCAGCCCGAGCCACAACCTGTTCAACATCAAGGCCGGCAGCGCCTGGACCGGGCGCACGGTCGATCTGCCGGTGACCGAATACGCCGGCAGCCGCAGCTACATCGAGAACGCCCGATTCCGCTCCTATGGCTCCTACGCCGAGTCCTTCCGCGACTACGCCGATCTGCTCACGCGCAGCCCGCGCTACGCCGACGTCCTCGGCCAGACCGACGCCGCAGGCTTCGCCCGCGGCCTGCAGCAGGCGGGCTACGCGACCGATCCGATGTACGCCGACAAGCTCACCCGCATCATCGGTGGCAGCACCCTGCGCATCGCGCTCGCGCAGGGCTGATCCCGGGGCGGTTCCGCTCGAAAGCCTGGCATGAATCTGGCTTTATCGGCTTGAACCAAGCGAATCAGGGAACACACCATGGCCGGCCTGCTCAACATCGGACTCACCGCGCTCAACGTCGCCCAGAGCCAGCTGTCGACCACCAGCCACAACATCGCCAACGCCGGCACCGAGGGTTTCACCCGCCAGCGCGTGGTGCAGACCACCAACGACCCGTTGTTCACCGGCGTCGGCTTCTTCGGCCAGGGCACCCGGGTCGCCAATGTCACCCGCGCCTACAGCCAGTTCCTCGAGAATCAGGTCCAGAACGCCGACAACCGCCGTGCCGAGTATTCCGCCTACAACGCCCAGATCAGCCAGCTCAACAACCTGTTCGCCGACCCGAGCGTGGGCCTGTCCACCACGCTCGACGGCTTCTTTGCCGGCGTGCAGGAAGTGGCGGCCAATCCGACCAGTCTCGCCGCCCGGCAGGCGCTGATCTCCACCGGCGAATCACTGGTGGCGCGCTTCCAGTCGCTCGACCAGCGGATCGACGAGGTGCGCCAGGGCGTCGAAGGCCAGATCGGCGCGACCGTCGATCAGATCAACACCTTCGCCCGGGCGATCGCGGACATGAACCAGCGCATCGTCCTCGCCCAGTCCGCCGGCACCTCGGTGCCCGCCAACGATTTGCTCGACCAGCGCAACCAGATCGTGCGCGAGCTCAACCGGCTGATCAAGGTCAATGCGGTACCGGACCAGAACGGTTCGCTGTCGGTCTTCATCGGCTCGGGCCAGACCCTGGTCATCGGCAACACCGCCAGCACGCTCAAGGCCGTGCCGTCGGCGAACGATCCCCAGCGCGGCGCCGTCGCCCTCGTGGCCTCTAACGGCACGACCACCGAGCTGCCCGAGAAGCTGCTGACCGGCGGCGAGATCGCCGGCCTGCTCGGCTTCCGGCGCGAGGCGCTCGATCCGGCACAGAACCGGCTCGGGCTGATCGCGGCGTCGTTCGCGTCGGCCTTCAACGCACAGCACAGGCTCGGCGTCGATCTCGACGGCATCCTCGGCCAGGACTTCTTCCGCCAGCCCCCGGTGAGCGTGCAGCCTTCGGATGCCGCGACCGTGTCGCTCGACCCGGCGGCGATCGGGCAACTCACCGATGCCGACTACCGCCTGAGCTTCGACGGCACCAGCCACACGCTGACGAACCTGAGCACCGGCAACAGTGCGGCCGTCGTGGCCGGGGACAGCTTCGAGGGCCTGCGCATCGACGCGCTCGGCGGCCTCGCAGCAGGCGGGTCGGCGCTGATCCAGCCGACGCGCTACGCAGCCGGCGAGATCGCCATGGCGATCAGCGATACGCGCAAGGTCGCCGCCGGCAATCCGGTGGCCTCGACCGTGCCGGCGGCGAATGGCGGCACGCTCAAGGTCAGCGATATCGTCGTCAGCGACGTCACCGGCATGGACCAGGCGCCTGCCATTGCCGACGGCAAGCCCGATTTCGCGCCGTTCTCCCTGATTTGGAGCGCCAACACCCTGAGCCTGCCGGCGGGCTACACCCTGACTTCAGGAAATCCGCCTGCTGCCGATAACAGCTACGACCCGGTCACCGAAGGCGCGGGCAAGACGTTCGGCATCACCGGCCCGGGGGGCTTCAGCTTCAGCTTCAGGCTCAGCGGCCTGCCGGCGGACGGCGACAGCTTCGGCTTCGGCACCAACGCTGGAGGCATTGCCGACAACCGCAACGCGAGCTTGCTCGGCGCGCTGCAGACGACCAAACTGCTGTTCAACGCCGGCGCGACCGGGACCGATTCGCCGACCGCCACGCTGGGCAATGCCTACGCCCAGCTGGTGAGTCGTGTCGGCAACAAGACGCGCGAGGTGCAGGTCAATGAACAGGCACAGGATGCCCTGCTGGCCCAGGCCAGCGATGCACGCGAAGCGCTGTCCGGGGTCAACCTGGACGAGGAAGCCGCCAACCTGGTGCGCTTCCAGCAGTCCTACCAGGCCGCCGGCCAGGTGATGTCGGTGGCCCAGCGCCTGTTCGACTCGCTGCTTGCGATCGGGCGCTGACACCAGGAGATAGAGAGTCGTGCGCATTTCGACCAGCATGATCTACGATCGCAGCGTGGCTGCGATTCAGCAGCAATCGTCCGCGCTGCTGCAGACCTCGCTGCAGGTCGCGACCGGCCGTCGCATCCTCACCCCGGCGGACGACCCGATCGGCTCGGTGCGTGCGCTCGGGCTGACCCAGGCGCGCGCCATCAACACCCAGTTCACCACCAACCAGGGCTACGCCACCGACGCGCTCAATCTGGTCGAGGCCCAGCTCACCGGGGTTGGGGACATCCTGCAGAATGTCAGGGTGCGCGTCCTCGAAGCGGGAAATGCCGCCTTGTCGCAGGCCGACCGGGGCTTCATCGCCACCGAGCTGCGGGCGCAGTTCGATGCCTTGCTGGCGCAGGCGAACACGCGCGATGCCAGCGGCGAGTATGTCTTCGCCGGCTACAAGTCGCAGAGCCAGGCTTTCTCGGGCAGCCTCGACGGCGGCGTCAGTTACGGCGGCGACCAGGGTACGCGGACCATGCAGGTTTCGTCGTCGCGCTTCATGCCGCTGAGCGTCTCGGGAGTGCAGGTGTTCGACGGCGTCTTCGAGACCCTCGCCACCTTCGTCCAGGCGCTGGAGAACCCGGCGGCGAATATCCCTGCCGCGGTATCGGCGGCGCTGGGCGGCGTCGACCAGGGGCTCGAGCAGGTGCTGAGCGCGCGGGCGCAGGTCGGCTCGCAGCTGGTCGAACTCGAACAACTCGGCAACATCGGCGGCGACCTCGACCTGCAGTACGCCACCACGCTGTCGCAGGTGCAGGATCTGAATTTCGAGGAGGCCATCTCCCGCCTGACGCAGCAGGAAACCCTCCTGCAGGCCTCCCAGCAGGCCTTCCTGCGTGTCACCAGCCTGTCGCTGTTCAACTTCCTGAACTGATGTCCGCCATGCCGATCATCCCGATGCGGAGCGGCCTAGCCTTGTGCGTCGTCACGCTCGCATCGGCCTGTGCGACGACCGCGCCGGCCACCCAGGCGGAGGCCGAAGCCGTCGTCGCCGAAGCCGTCGTGGTCCAGCCGGTCGTCACCGATCGCGTCGTCGCCGAGCCTCTCGGCGCCGACGGAGTCGGCGCAATGGCCTCGTCCGCGCCCGCGTCGACCGGGCGGCTGGCGCAATCCGCCCCGCCCGCGGGCATCGCCCTCGAGGCGGAAGGCGCCGCCATCGCCACCCGATCTCCGCCAGTGGCGCCGAGCGCCGAGCCTGCGGCCGCGGGAACCCTGGGTGACCGCGTTGCCGAAGCCGGTGGCATGGCCGCCGGCATCGTCGGCGGCCTGGCGATGGCGAGCAAGCTCGACATGCTCGGGGCGCAATACCTGGCAGGGGCGCTGGTCGCCTACTCGATCTACGACCCGCTCGCGCCGACCTGGCGCATCGACGTGAGCCGCGCTGGCGGCGAGCGCGTGCGCATGGACCTGCGCATGCGCTCGCTCATCACCGGCGGCGAGGGCGAGGCGCGCCAGGTCTTCCTGCGCAGTGCCCGGCGCATGGTCGAGGCGGGCGGTTTCGCCGGCTTCGACGTCATCCGCTACGAGGAGGGCATGGAGTCGACCCGGCCCTTCGCGCGCCGGGTCGCCAGCGGCGAGATCCGCCTGGTGCGCTCGCGCCAGTTCCCCGAGCTTTGAGCCCGATTGCCGTCAGGGCAGGGGCGCGAGCGCCTCGAGCATCAGGCCGATGGCGTCGAAACCGTCTTCGAACATGCCGTGGATCACCGGCGCGAAGCTCGTCATCACCAGCAGCAGGCCGATGAAGCCGGCGGTGAGGGTGATCGGAAAACCGACCGCGAAGAGGTTCAGCTGGGGCGCGGCGCGCGTGAGCACGCCCAGTGCGATGTTGGCCACCAGCAGCACGGCGACGATCGGCAAGGACAGCAGCAGGCCGGCGGCGAACACGGTGACCCCGGCCCGCGCGACGTAGCCCCAGCCGCCGGCCCGCAGCGGCTCGATGCCCACCGGCAGCCATTCGAAGCTGCGCACGAGGACGTCGATCAGCAGCAGGTGGCCGTTGACGGCAAGGAAGAGCAGGGTGGCGACGAGGCTGAGGAAGTCCGACAGCACGGCGGTCTGGCCGCCCGAATCGGGATCGAAGAAGGTCGCGAACGACAGGCCCATCTGCATGCCGATCAGTGCGCCGGCGACGTCGACCGCCGCGAACACCAGCCGCATCATGAAACCGATGGCGATGCCGATGAACATCTGCTGCACGAACACCATCATGCCGACGCCGGAGCCGGGCGGGATGGCCGGCATCGGCGGCATCACCGGCACGATGGCGACGGCCACGCCGAGGCCGATCGCCAGGCGCACGCGCACCGACACGCCGCGGTTGGAGAACACCGGCGCCGCCGAGAACAGCCCGAGCAGGCGCGCGAGCGGGAACATCAGGGCAGCGATCCAGGCGTCGAGCTGGGCGGCCGTAACGCTGAGCATCGTGCGCTGAGCCCTCGGGTCGTCCGCGTCAGCCGATCATCGTCGGGATCGACTCGTACAGCCTGCGCATGAAGTCGGTCAGCACGGTGATCATCCACGGCCCGGCCAGCACCATGGTGACGAACATCGCCACCACTTTCGGCACGAAGGACAGGGTCATCTCGTTGATCTGGGTGGCGGCCTGGAAGATGCTGATCACCAGGCCGGTGACGAGCGCGGCCAGAAACAGCGGCGCCGACACCATCAGCGTGACCTCGATGGCCTGGCGGCCCAGGTCGACGACGGTGGTAGGGGTCATGGCGGCATTCTCCGGTTGGGGGTGCTCGCGCCCGCGCTAGAGCGCGAAGCTCTGCACCAGCGAGCCGATCAGCAGGGTCCAGCCGTCGACCAGCACGAACAGCATGATCTTGAACGGCAGCGACACGATTACCGGCGACATCATCATCATGCCCATCGACATCAGCACCGAGGCCACCACCATGTCGATGATGATGAAGGGGATGAAGACGATGAAGCCGATCTGGAAGGCGGTCTTGAGCTCGGAAGTGACGAAGGCGGGAATCACCACCCGCATCGGCAGGTCCTCCGCCTTCTCCACCGGCGGCACCTTGGCCAGGCCGGCGAACAGCGACAGGTCGGGTTCGCGCACCTGCTTGAGCATGAAGGTCTTGACCGGCACGGCGGCGCGCTGCATGGCTTCCTCGAACTGGATCGTGCCCTCGGACATCGGCAGGTAGGCGTCCGCGTACACCCGCTCGCCGACCGGCGCCATGATGAAGAAGCTGAGGAACAGGGCGAGGCCGAGCAGCACCGGGTTCGGCGGCGCGGTCTGCGTGCCCATTGCCTGGCGCAGCAGCGAGAAGACGATGATGATGCGGGTGAAGCTGGTCATCATCAGCACCATTGCCGGGATGAAGCTCAGCAGCGTCATCAGCAGCAAGGTCTGGATGGTGAGGCTGTAGGTGGTGCCGCCGTTGGCCGCCGGCACCGTGGTCAGCGCAGGCAGCGCCTGGGCGGTGGCCAGCAGCGGCAGCCCGAGCAGGGCGAGGCCGGCGAGCGCTCGGAGAACGCGCGGATCGCCGCGATCAGGGCGCATTCCTGCGCTCCATCGCCTGCTTCAGCCAGCCGGAAAAATCCTTGCCGCCGGCGCCAGCCCGGGCCGGGTCGACGGCCGGCAACTCGTCGGCCGGCATGACGTGCAGGGTGCGGATGTTGCCGGGCGCCACGCCCAGCACCAGCACCTTCTCGCCCAGCGCCACGAGCACGACGCGCTCGCGCGGACCGACGGCGGCGGCGCCCAGCACCTTGATGGCGGCGCTGCCGCCACGCGGCGCGGACAGCCGCCGGATGGCCCACAGGCAGGCCAGCAACAGGGCGATCACGACCGCCAGGCCGAACACCATCTGGATCAGGCTGGCAGCCAGGTCGGGCGTGGCAGGCGGGCTTGCGGCGCCAGGGGCGGGATCGGCGGCGGTCGCGGTGGCGGCGAAGGCCGCGAGCAGGGACGGGAGGAGGGCGGGGCGAAGCGTCGGCACGGTCAGTTGCGGATCTTCCGCATGCGCTCTGCGGGGCTGATGATGTCGGTGAGGCGGATGCCGAACTTGTCGTTCACCACCACCACCTCGCCCTGGGCGATCAGGGTGCCGTTGACCAGCACGTTCATCGGCTCGCCGGCAAGGCCGTCGAGCTCGACCACCGAGCCGTGCGCCAGTTGCAGCAGGTTGCGGATCGACAGCCGCGTGCGCCCGAGCTCCACGGTGATCTGCACCGGGATGTCGAGGATCATGTCGAAGTCGTTGAGCGAGCCGGTCTTGCCGCCGCCACCGCCGAAATCCTCGAACAGCTGGCTGGCCGGCCTGGCCTGGTAGGGCGAGTCGGCCGCGGCGGCCTTCAGTTCGGCAGCCACGCGCGCCGCCTCGCTGTCGCCGTCGACCTCGGCCGCGGCCTGCTCCTCCATCGCGGATGCCCAGTCGTCTTCGGATTGCTTCTTGTCGTCAGCCATTCTGGCCTCCCGGAATCTTTGCAGTGTCGGCTTCGTCGGGGCCGATGAAGCGCTCGACCTTGAGGGCATAGTGCCCGTTCTTGACGCCATGGCGGCATTCGATCACCGGCACGCCATCGACATCGGCATGCAGAATCTCGGCCACGTTGAGCGGGATCACGTCGCCCACCCGCATGTCGACGATGTCGCGCAGCGTCACCCGCGCGGTGCCCAGGTTGCAGGCGAGCTCGACCTCGGCCGACTGCAGCTCGCGCGACAGCAGCTTGGTCCAGCGCCGGTCCTGGGTCAGGTGGTCGCTCTGCATCGTCGAGTACAGCAGGTCGCGGATCGGCTCCAGCATCGAGTAGGGGAAGCAGACGTGGAGCTCCGCCTGCGAACCGCCGAGCTCGAGCGAGAAGCTCGTCGACACCACGATCTCCGCCGGCGTGGCGATGTTGGCGAAGTGCGAGTTCATCTCCGAACGCACGTATTCGAGCTCGAGCTTGAACACCGGCGCCCAGGCCTTGGCATACTCGCTGAACACCACGTTCAGCATGCCCTGGATGATGCGCTGCTCGGTGGGGGTGAAGTCGCGCCCCTCGACGCGGGTGTGGAAGCGCCCGTCGCCGCCGAACATGTTGTCGACCACCAGGAACACGAGGTTGGGGTCGAACACGATCAGGCCGGTGCCGCGCAGCGGCTTGGCCAGCACCAGGTTGAGGTTGGTGGGCACCACCAGGTTGCGCACGAACTCGGCGTACTTCTGCACCTTGATCGGCCCCAGCGACACTTCGACGCTGCGGTGCATGTAGTTGAAGAGACCGATGCGCAGATAGCGCGCGAAGCGCTCGTTGATCAGCTCCATGGTGGGCATGCGCCCACGCACGATGCGCTCCTGGGTGGCCAGGTTGTAGGGTCTCACGCCGTCGGTCGACGCCTCCTCGGCGGCCGGCTCCTCGGACTCCCCGGTCACGCCCCTGAGCAGGGCGTCGACCTCTTCCTGGGAGAGAAAGTCCGAAGCCATGGCGATCGTCCGCTACTGGATGATGAAGGAGTTGAACAGCACGGCCTGGATCGGGCCGCTCGAACTCACCCGCCCGCGGGCGTCGGTGGTGACCGGAAAGCCGAGCGCGGCATTGGTCTCGTCCATGATGCCGGCGGCCAGTGCCTCGCGCCCCGGCGTGGTGGACAGCTCCGAGGGCAGCTTGCTCGACAGCAGCAGGTTGATGCGATGGCGGATCTCCGGCATGAAGGCCTTCAGGCTTTCCCCCATCTTCGGATCGGCTACGCGCAGGACGACGACGACCTGCAGATAGTGGTCACCCTCGTCGCGCAGCAGATTGACGGTGAAGGGGTCGAGCGGCACGAAAGTCGGCGGCTTGCTCAGGTCGACCGTGCTGGAAACCGCGGCGGGAGGGGCTTC
>JBFGUQ010000052.1:0-9973 GCA_041565515.1 Rhodocyclaceae bacterium
GACCACGTCGGGACGGCCCGACTCCATGTCCTGCGCCTGCGCCAGCCGGCGGGCGACGATTGCCGGCAGGCGCTTGCCCAGGCCGAGATCGGCGAAGACATCCTTCTTGAAGCGCATGCCGCGATCGCGCAGGAAGCGATCCCAGGCGAAGGTGGAGATCTGCCCCAGCGTCAGCCCGTGCGGGCGCAGCGCCTGGTTGAGCAGGCGTTCGCCGAGCGAGATCGACTCGTCCTGCTGGGCATTCTTCATGAAGTGGCGGATCTGCGCGCGCGCCTTGCCGGTGCGGACGTAGGACAGCCAGGCGGGGTTGGGATTGGCGTGCGCGGCGGTGATGATCTCGACCTGATCGCCGTTGCGCAGTTCGCTGCGCAAGGGCATGAGATCGCCGTTCATGCGGCAGGCCACGCAGCGATTGCCGATGTCGGTGTGCACCGCGTAGGCGAAATCCACCGGCGTCGACCCCTTGGGCAGCGAGAAGATCGTGCCCTTGGGCGAGAACACATAGACCTCGCCGGGGAAGAGGTCGATCTTGACGTGCTCGAGGAACTCGGTCGCCTCGCCCGAGGCGGACTGCAGCTCGAGCAGCGACTGCAGCCAGCTGTGGGTCTTCTGCTGCAGCTCGGTGAGGGTCTTCTCGTCTTCCTTGTACAGCCAGTGCGAGGCCACGCCGGCTTCGGCGATATGGTGCATCTCGCGCGTGCGGATCTGCACCTCGACCGGCATGCCGAACGGCCCGATCAGGGTCGTGTGCAGGCTCTGGTAGCCGTTGGCCTTGGGGATGGCGAGGTAGTCCTTGAACTTGCCCGGCACCGGCTTGAACATCGAATGCAGCGCGCCCAGCGCCAGGTAGCAACTCGGCACGTCGCGGACGATGACGCGAAAACCGTATATGTCGAGCACCTGCGAGAAGGACAGGTGCTTCTCGACCATCTTGCGATAGATGCCGTAGAGGTGCTTCTCGCGGCCCTGGACCTCGGCCGCGATGCCCCACTGCGGCAGCCGCTCCTCGATGCTCGCGCGTATCTTGCCCACCACTTCGCGGCGGTTTCCGCGCGCCGAGCGGATGGCCCGCGACAGCACCCGGTATCGCAGCGGCAGCTTGTGCTCGAACGCGAGCTCCTGCAACTCGCGGAAAAGATCGTTGAGACCCAGCCGGTTGGCGATCGGCGCGTAGATCTCGAGCGTCTCGTTGGCGATGCGGCGACGCTTGGCCGGGCGCACGCAATCGAGCGTGCGCATGTTGTGCAGGCGGTCGGCGAGCTTGATCAGGATGACGCGCAGGTCGCTCGCCATCGCCAGCAGCATCTTGCGGAAGTTCTCCGCCTGCGCCTCTTCCTGCGAGCGGAACTCGATCTTGTCGAGCTTGGAAAGACCATCGACCAGTTCGGCCGAAACCTTGCCGAAGCGTTCGGCGATCTCCGCCTTGGAGATGTGGGTGTCCTCCATCACGTCGTGGAGGAGGGCGGCGATCAGCGCCTGGGCATCCAGATGCCAGTCGGCGACGATGGACGCGACCGCGACCGGATGGGTGACGTAGGGGTCGCCGCTGATGCGGAACTGACCGGCGTGCGCATCGGCCGAGAAGTGATACGCGGCCTCGACGCGGCCGACGTCTTCCGGCTTGAGGTAAGTCTGGAGCTTGGTCTTGAGCTGCGCGAAATCGAGCGACAGCAGGCTCGAACTCGGTGGCCCAAAGGGCTGCGGGGGGACGCTCAGGTCGCTCGCTTCCATCGTCTGCCCCGCATTGCAGCGGTCAGGCCTGGCCGCGATTGAGCATCTCGAGCCCGACCTTGCCAGCCGCAACTTCACGCAGGGCGATCACGGTGGGCTTGTCCTTGTCGTGCGGGTCGAGTTCGATCTGCGGCGTGCTGCCGATGGTGAGCTGGCGTGCGCGATAGGTCGCGGCCAGGGTGAGCTGGAAGCGGTTCGGGATCTTCTTGAGGCAGTCTTCGACGGTGATGCGGGCCATGGTTCAATCCTGTTCGAGGAAATCGAAATATTGCGGATGGCGCTGATGCTGGTTGGCGTAGCGCAGACGCGCGGAACGCACCACGGCGACGAGGTCGTCCAGTGCGACATCCAGTTCGTTGTTGATTATAACGTAGTCGAATTCCCCCACATGCCGCATCTCGCCGCGCGCCCCAAGCAATCTGCGGCTGATGACGTCGTCGCTGTCGGTGCCGCGACCCCGCAGCCGAGCCTCGAGTTCGTCGAGCGAGGGCGGCAGGATGAACACGCCCACCGCGTCGGGAAACACCTTGCGCACCTGCTGGGCGCCCTGCCAGTCGATCTCCAGCAGGGTGTCGCGCCCGGCGGCAACCTGCTCCCTGAGCCAGACCTTGGAGGTGGCGTAATAATTCCCGTGCACCTCCGCCCACTCGAGGAACTCGCCGCGATCGCGCAGGGCACGGAAGGTGGGCACGTCGACGAAGTGATACTCGCGCCCGTCCTTCTCGCCCGGGCGCGGGTCGCGCGTGGTGTAGGAGATCGACGGCTGCACGCGCGGATCGCGCTCGAGCAGGCCGCGCACGAGGGTGGTCTTGCCCGCGCCCGAAGGCGCGGTGACGACGAAGAGGGTTCCGGGCATTGCCAGCGCTCCTTACTCGATGTTCTGCACCTGTTCGCGCATCTGCTCGATCATCACCTTCATCTCCATCGCGATGGCGGTAATGTCGGTGGCCGGCGACTTCGAGGCGAGGGTGTTGGCTTCGCGGTTGAGTTCCTGCATCAGGAAGTCCAGGCGCTTGCCGGCGGCGCCGCCGGTCTCGAGGATGCGCTCGACCTCGTCGAGGTGGGTGGCGAGCCGGTTCAGTTCTTCGGCGACGTCGATGCGCTGGGCGAACAGCGCGACTTCCTGGCGGATGCGGTCGTCGTCGAGCGTGGCCACCGCGTCGCGCAGGCGTGCGGTGAGCTTGTCCTGGTATTCGGTGATGATCGCCGGCATGCGCGGGGTCGCGGCGGCGACCAGGTCGCGCATGCGCGCGATGCGCTCGCGGATCATGTCGGCCAGTTTCTCGCCCTCGCGGCGCCGGGTGGCGACCAGTTCGTCGAGCGCGGCCGCCGCCAGGGCGTTGATCTCGGGCAGCAGCTTGTCGAAGCCGATGCTGTCGTCGGCGAGCATGCCGGGCCAGCGCAGCAGCTCGTTCACCGACAGCGGCGCTGCATCGGCGAATCGGGCGCGCAGCGCGGCCTGGGCGTCGGCCAGCTGGTCGAGCAGGGCGCCGTTGAGCGCCATGCTGCGCGGCGTGCCGTGGCCCGTCTGCAGGTTGAGCCGGCATTCGACCTTGCCGCGCCCCAGTTTCGCCGTGATGCGCTCACGGATGGCGGGCTCGGCCTGGCGCAGGTCGTCGACGATGCGGAAGGACAGGTCGAGATAGCGCGAATTGACGCTGCGCAGTTCGAGGTGAAGGCTGACGGCGCCAAGGTCGCGGGTCTGAACCGCGAAGCCTGTCATGCTGTGGATCATGGGGGTCTCCGGGAACCCGGCGCGATCGTTTACACTGCGGGTCCCAATCAGGATAGAAGCTGCCAAAGGCTGGATTCTAGCGCTCACGAAGATGCCGTCTCAAGCTAACTGCGCGCTACCGCCGGGCTTTCAGCTCGACCAATATCGCATCGAGCGTCAGCTTTCGCTCGGCGGCTTCTCCATCGTCTATCTGGCGCTCGACGAGGCCGGCACACCAGTCGCGATCAAGGAATACCTGCCGAATTCGCTCGCCCTGCGCAAGGAAGGGGAGACCGAGCCGCAGGTGTCGGAGGAGCACCGGCCGGCCTTCCGCTACGGCATGAAGTGCTTTTTCGAGGAAGGGCGCTCGCTGGCCAAGCTGATGCACCCGAACGTGGTGCGGGTGCTGAACTTCTTTCGCGCCAACGGCACCGTCTACATGGTGATGCAGTTCGAGCGCGGGCGCACGCTACACGACTACATCCACCGCCACCGCGGCGAGCTGAAGGAGCGCTTCATCCGCGCCGTGTTCGCGCGCATGCTCAATGGCCTGCGAGAGGTGCACGCACACAAGCTGCTGCACCTCGACATCAAGCCCTCCAACATCTACCTGCGTACCGACGGCACCCCGGTGCTGCTCGACTTCGGCGCCGCGCGCCAGACCCTGATGGTCGAGGAGCCGATCCTGAAGCCGATGTACACGCCGGGGTTCGCCTCGCCCGAGCAGTACGGCGACCGCGAGGGCCTCGGTCCGTGGAGCGACATCTACAGCGTGGGCGCCAGCCTTTATGCGTGCATCGTCGGCAGCGCCCCGCCGCGCGCGGACGAACGCAGCAAGCAGGACAGCCTGTCGCCGCTGTCCAAGCTGCAGGGCGGGCGCTACTCGGCGCAGTTGCTCGGCCTCGTCGACTGGTGCCTGCATCTCGACCCCCTGGAACGCCCGCAGAGCGTCTATGCGCTGCAGAAGGCGCTGATGCAGAAGGCGCCCGGCGAAACGGTGGCGACGCCCTGGTTCTCGGACCTTGGCGCGCGCCTCAAGTCATTCATCGCCCGGACCTGAAGGAGACCGGCATGCGATTCACGATCTACCAGGAAAGTCGCATCGGTCGGCGCAAGTCCAACCAGGACCGCATCGCCTACTGCTACTCCCGCGACGCCTTGTTGATGCTGGTCGCCGACGGCATGGGCGGGCACCTTCGCGGCGACATCGCCGCCCACATCGCCGCCCAGCACATCACGCAGGCCTTCCAGCGCGAGGCGCAGCCGGCGCTGACCGATGCGCCGCTGTTCCTGTCGCGCGCGCTCAACGCCGCCCATCACGCCATCCTCGACTTCGCGCTCGACAAGCGCCTGCCCGAAGCGCCGCGCACCACCATCGTCGCCTGCGTGGTGCAGGAGGGCATGGCGCACTGGGCCCACGCCGGAGACTCCCGGCTCTACCTGTTGCGTGACGGACAGGTCTTCACCCAGACGCGCGACCATTCGCGCGTGCAGCTGATGCTGGACCAGGGCCTGCTCGATGCGCGCGACGCCGCACGCCATCCCGGGCGGAACCGCATCTATTCCTGCCTCGGCGGAAATCACTCGCCGCAGATCGAGTACTCCCGGCGCGTCCCCCTGCACGATGGCGACGTCATCACCCTGTGCAGCGACGGCCTGTGGGGACCGGTCGGCGACGAGGGCATCCTCATCGGCATGACCGGCATCCCGATGAGCCAGGCGGTGCCGCGGCTGCTCGACCGCGCAGAGCATCGCGCGGGCGCCACCGCCGACAATCTTTCGATGGTGGCGATGTGCTGGCACGATGACGTCGGCGCCGCCATTCCCGACAGCGTGTCGACCCAGACCATGGCGCTGAACGACTTCACCACCCAGCTCGACTCGATCGACCGGAACGAGCCGGGCGTCGCCGTCGATTTCGACGACGACGAGATGGAGCGCGCGATCCGCGAGATCAACGCCGCCATCCACAGACTCGACAACACATAGGAACAGACATGCGCCCCAGCCAACGCCAACCCGACGAACTTCGCGCCATTCGCCTCACCCGCGGCTTCACCTGCCACGCCGAGGGCTCGGTGCTGGTCGAGTTCGGCGCCACCCGCGTACTGTGCACGGCCAGCGTCGAGGACCATGTGCCGGCCTTCCTGCGCGGCAAGGGCCAGGGCTGGCTCACCGCCGAATACGGCATGCTGCCCCGCGCCACCCACACGCGCGGCGCGCGCGAGGCCGCCCGTGGCAAGCAGAGCGGGCGCACGCAGGAGATCCAGCGCCTGATCGGCCGCAGCCTGCGCGCGGTGGTCGACCTCGCCGCGCTCGGCGAACGCCAGGTCATCATCGACTGCGACGTGCTGCAGGCCGACGGTGGCACCCGCACGGCGGCCATCACCGGCGCCTGCGTGGCGGTGCACGACGCCCTCACCGGCCTGGTGACCGCCGGCAAGCTGCGCGCCAACCCGATGCGCGAGCTCGTCGCGGCGGTCTCGGTCGGCATCCATCAGGGCACGGCGGTGCTCGATCTGGACTACGCTGAAGATTCGGACTGCGACACCGACATGAACGTGGTGATGACCGAGGGCGGCGGCCTGATCGAAGTCCAGGGCACGGCCGAGGGCGTCGCCTTCTCGCGCCTCGAACTCGACGCCCTGCTCGACCTCGCCGAGATCGGCATCGGCCATCTCGTCGAAGCACAACGCGCCGCCATTCATGGAGCCTGACGCATGACCACACGCCTCGTCCTCGCCAGCAACAATGCAGGGAAGGCTGCCGAAATGCAGGCCTTGCTCGAACCGCTCGGCATCGAAGTGATTCCGCAGGCCACGCTCGGCGTGGCCGAGGCGGAGGAGCCGCACCCGACCTTCGTCGAGAACGCGCTCGCCAAGGCGCGCCACGCCTCGGCCGCCACCGGCCTGCCGGCCGTGGCCGACGACTCGGGGCTGTGCGTGGCCGCACTCGGCGGCGCGCCGGGCGTGCAGTCCGCGCGCTTCGCCGGCGAGCCCAGGTCCGACGCCCGCAACAACGCCCTGCTGCTGGAGAAGCTCGCCGGCATCGGCGATCGTCGCGCCTACTTCTACTCCGCGGTGGTGCTCGTGCGCCACGCCACCGACCCGCGCCCGCTGATCGCGGACGGCGAATGGCACGGCGAGATCCTCGAGGCGCCGCGCGGCGAGGGCGGCTTCGGCTACGACCCGCTGTTCTGGCTGCCCGAACTCGAGCAGAGCGCGGCGGAGCTGGACGCCGCGCTGAAGAACACCCTCAGCCATCGCGGCGCGGCCATGCGCCATCTGCTCGACCGGCTGAACTACCATCCGCTGTGAGCCGTCGGGCATGAGCTCGCGCCGCATCATCCGGCTGCAGGCGGTGGCGCCCGCGCCCGAGATCGTGCCGCTGCCGGAGCGGCCGCAGCTGTCCGCCCCACCCCCGCTGGCGCTGTACGTCCATTTCCCGTGGTGCGTGAGGAAGTGCCCGTATTGCGACTTCAACTCCCACACCACGCGCGGCACGGACACCGCCATCCCCGAGGATGCCTGGCTCGACGCGGTGGTCGCCGACCTGCAGGCGGCGCTGCCCCAGGTCTGGGGCCGCCGCGTGCATAGCGTGTTCATCGGCGGCGGCACGCCGAGCCTGATGTCGGCCGCGGCGCTGGACCGCCTGCTGACCGCCATCCGCATGTTGCTTGCGCTCGACCCGCTCGCCGAGATCACGCTCGAGGCGAATCCCGGCACCGTCGAGGCCGGGCGCTTCCGCGACTTCCGCGCCGCCGGCGTCAACCGGCTCTCGCTCGGCATCCAGAGCTTCGACGACGCCATGCTCGAACGCATCGGCCGCATCCACGGCGGCGACGAGGCCCGGCGCGCGATCGAAATCGCGCGCACGCATTTCGAGCGGGTCAACCTCGATCTCATGTACGCGCTGCCGGAGCAGACGCTGGAGGCCGCGCTGGCCGACGTGGACACCGCCCTCGGCTTCGGCGTGCGCCACCTGAGCTGCTACCACCTCACGCTCGAGCCGAACACGCCCTTCGCCCACCGCCCGCCGCCGCTTCCCGACGCCGACCTCGCCGCCGACATGCAGGACGCAATCGAGGCGCGCCTGGGCGAAGCCGGCTTCGCGCACTACGAAACCTCCGCCTTCGCCCATCCTCACGAGCAGAGCCGCCACAATCTCAACTACTGGAGCTTCGGCGACTACCTGGGCATCGGCCCGGGCGCGCACGGCAAGCTGTCGAGCCACGAGGGGGTGCGCCGGGAGATGCGCCACAAACATCCCGGCCGCTATCTGGAGGGTGCGGCCCGCGGCGATTTCGTGCAGGAGGCGCGCGAGGTCTCGGTGGCCGAGCTGCCGTTCGAATTCATGATGAACGCGCTGCGACTCACCGACGGCTTCACGCCCGGTCTGTTCGCGTCACGCACCGGCATCCCGCTGCAGGCGATCGGCGCCGAACTGGAGGTGGCGCGCGAACGCGGCTTGCTGGACATCGCGGCCGACCGGATCCGGCCCACGCAGCGCGGCCGGCACTTCCTCAACGACCTGCTGCAGGTGTTTCTGCGAAGCTGAGGGCGCCGCTCCGCAGGCCGGACTTCAGCCCGCCGGCGGCGATCGAGGGATCTCGGCCGGCCGCAGCCGACCCTCGGCCCGCCGCGGCCTGCGGGCGCCTTCGTACCGCGCAGCGCTTCAGCCGCGCAACTTCGGGTTCAGGGTGTAGGTGCCGGTGAGCGCCGCCTCGGCGAGGACGCGGCCCTCGAGCGCGATGCGCAGGTCGGCGCCCGTGAAGCGCTCCTCCATCGCCACCCGGTCCACGTCCATCGCATACAGCGTGAATACGTAGCGGTGCACCCGCTCGTCGTTCCACGGCGGGCAGGGGCCGTCGTAGCCGTGGTAGTCGCCACGCATCGCATCGTCACCGGCGAACCACGAGGTGTAGTCGTTGATCCCCTGGACGGCGCCGAGCGCGGCCGCCGGCCCCGTCTTGCCGCCGGGCGTGACCTCGCTGGAGAACTGGCCGGCGTCGATCTCGCGCAGGTCACCGGGCAGGTTGGCGATGACCCAATGGAAGAAATCGATCCGCGGCAGGCTCGCCGGCACGCTGCGGCCCTCCTGGTTCACGTCGTCGCCGCGACTGGGCACGTCGGGATCGTGGCAGATCAGCGCGAAGGAGCGCGTGCCCGCCGGCACATCGGTCCACGCCAGCTGCGGATTGCGGTTGCTGCTCAGCGCCACATGGCCTTCCTGAGCCGGCACGCAGAACGCGAATTCACCCGGAATCGCAGCGCCGTCCTTGAAGCTCTGGCTCGTCAGTTTCATGCGGTGTCCTCCTCGTTCGATGGCAAAACAGACATTGGACGCAAGCGGGCGCCGTGAATCATGGCGCCTCGCACAGGCAATGCGCATACAGGTGGCGGGGGTCGTTCCACTGCAGCAGCGACCTCGCCGAGGCCTGCAGGTCGGTGAGCAGGCCGGCCAGCGCGCCCTCGGCCGGCTGCGTCCGCGGCGACCAGGTCGCGGCCAGGTGCATGAAGCGCTGCAGCAGCCGCTGGCGCAGGGACATCGCCGCTTCCGGCCACACCACCTCGTAATCGCTCAGGCCGGCGCGCGCGGCGGCGGCAGCCACCGCGGCGTCGAGCCCGCCGAGCTTGTCGACGAGGCCGAGTTCGGCGGCAGCCTGACCCGTCCATACGCGCCCGCGTGCCACCTCGTCGACCTCGTCCACCGTCATCCCGCGGGCCTTGGCCACCGTTTCGAGGAAGCGCCGATAGCCGTGTTCGATGCCGAACTGCATGGCCTCGGCGGCGGCCGGGGCAAGCGGGCGGCGCGGATCCAGCGCGCCGGCGAGCGGGGCCGTCGCCACGCCATCGACGCCGATGCCGAGCCGGCGCAGCGGCTCGGAGAACTCCGGGAACATCGCGAAGATGCCGATCGAACCGGTCAGGGTAGCCGGCGCGGCCCAGATCTCGTCACCGCCAGCGGCGATCCAGTAGCCGCCGGAGGCGGCGACCGAGCTCATCGAGGCGATCACCGGCTTCCCCGCTTCCCGGGTGAGCTCGAGTTCGCGCCGGATCACCTCGGAAGCGAAGGCACTGCCGCCGGGGCTGTCGATGCGCAGCACCACCGCCTTCACCGCGTCGTCCTCGCGCACCGCGCGCAGGATGCGGGCGAAGGTGTCGCCGCCGACCACGCCGGTGCCGTGCTCGCCGTCCATGATCGCGCCCTGCGCCACCACCACCGCGACCTGGTCGGCGGCCTGCGGCCGTTTAGCACGGGTGGCGACGAGATAGGTGTCGGCGTCGATCGCGCGCACGTCCTTGCCCTCTTCATCCTTGCCGACCCGTTCGCGCAGCCGTGCCCGCCACTGGTCGCGGGTGCTGAACTGGTCGACCAGGCCGGCCGCACGCGCCGCCTCGGCGGCGTCGCCACGGCTCGCGGCAAGCACGTCGCGATAACCCTGGACATAGGCATCCAGGGCCTCCGGGCTGAGCTTGCGCGCAACGGAGACGTCGGTGCGGAAGCGGTCCCACAGCGCGTCGAGCA
>JBFGUQ010000053.1:0-9944 GCA_041565515.1 Rhodocyclaceae bacterium
CCGCCGATGACCGCGACCTCCTGGTTGCGATAGAAGAAGCCGTCGCAGGTGGCGCACGCGGAAACGCCGCGGCCGGCAAACTTCTCTTCGGAGGGCAGGCCGAGGTACTTGGCGGTGGCGCCGGTGGCGATGATGAGCGCGTCGCAGCTGTACTCGCCGGAGTCACCGATCAGGCGGAAGGGTTTCTCGCCGAGTTTGACCGTGTGGATGTGGTCGAAGATGATCTCGGTGTTGAAGCGCTCGGCGTGCTTCTGGAAGCGCGTCATCAATTCTGGCCCCTGCACGCCGTCGGCGTCCGCGGGCCAGTTGTCGACGTCGGTGGTCGTCATCAGCTGGCCGCCCTGTGCCAGGCCGGTGATCAGCACCGGGTCGAGGTTCGCGCGTGCGGCGTAGACCGCAGCGGTGTAGCCGGCCGGGCCGGAGCCGAGAATGAGCAGGCGAGCGTGTTTGGTGGTCATGGCGGCGTCTTTCGGCAGGTTGCTAAAGAGCGCAATTATAGCCGAGGGGCCCCACGGCCCGCCGCAATCCACGCCATAGCGGGCGCTTATCGGAGGCGCTGCGGCGCACTCGATCGGCAACCAGGACGAATGCGCCGATTATTCGTTTACAATTGCGCCATAATCGCCTCGACAGCCCGTCGCGAGCTGTGTTAGCCGGAGCCAGCATGACCCAGTCAACCGCGGTATCGATCATTGCACTGAAGACCTTCTCGTTGTTCCATGGCCTGTCCGACGAGGTCCTCGCCAGCGTGGCGCGGGTCGCGATGATGCGGCGCATCCCGCGGGGGCAGTCGGTCGTCAATGCCGGCGATCGCCCGGACTACGTCTATTTCGCCCTCACCGGAAGCTTCAAGGTCGTGGTCAGCGACGAGGACGGTCGCGAGGTCATCCTCTCGATCCTCGGTCAGGGCGAGTTGTTCGGCGAGATGGGCATGTTCGACGAGCAGCCGCGCTCGGCCTCGGTGATCGCGGTGGTGCCGTCAGATCTGGTGCTGATTCCGAAGAACGACTTCCGGCACATCATGCAGGACAACTTCGACGTCGCCTGGCGCATCATGTGCAATCTGGCCGAGCGTCTGCGCAACGCCGATCGCAAGATCGAGAGCCTGGCCCTGATGGATGTCTATGGCCGCGTCGCGCGGCTGCTGATCGACATGTCCGAGGACGTCGATGGCGAAGCGGTCGTCGTGCGCAAGATCTCCAAGCAGGACATCGCGAAGATGATCGGTGCGTCGCGCGAGATGGTGAGCAGGGTGATGAAGGATCTCGGTCAGCAGGGCCTGATCCAGGAGACGCCGCAGGGCATCATCCTGTGCGAGCGGCTCAACGACGTCTGAACGCTGCAGCACTGTCGGGCCGCGCGCCGGCCCCCCGCCTGCGTGCGTCGCCCGATGTTTGTGAGTAGGCGAAACGACAGGGTCGGCGCCGGCGGGTGATCGCTTATAATCCGGCCTTGTCTCCTACCGGCCCATCGGCCGCCCCAAGATGCTGTCTCGCCCGTCGTCCCGTTCCCAGCCTCTGCCGGAAAAGATCTCGCTGTTGTTGCAGGAAGCCCGGTGGCTGATCCTGGGCGTGATGTCTCTCTATATCGGCCTCATCCTGCTCGGTTACAGCAAGGCCGATCCTGGCTGGTCGCACGCGGCGCAGGTGACGCGTGTATCCAATCCGGGTGGCCGCTTCGGCGCCTGGCTCGCCGATCTTCTGCTCTACCTGTTCGGCATCTCGTCGTGGTGGTGGGTGGTCTTTCTCGGCTACGGGCTGGTGTGGGGCTTTCGCCGCCTCAAGAACCAGCTGTCGCTCGACCGCCGTTCGTTCTTCATCGTGCTGGCGGGCTTCATCGTCGTGCTGCTCACCAGCAGTGCGCTGGAGTTCCTGCGCTTCCACACCCACGGCGCGGCGGTGCCGCTGGCGCCGGGCGGGCTGCTCGGCATGGAACTGGGCCAGGCGATGCAGCGCTACTTCGGCTTCACCGGTGGCACGTTGCTGCTGCTGGCATTGCTCGCGTCCGGGCTGTCGCTGTTTACCGGCATTTCCTGGGTGGCGGTGGTCGAGCGCGTCGGGCTCTGGCTGGAGCGCTCCGTCGTCGGCGTACGCGAGGGCCTGGCGCGATGGCAGGACCGTCGCGCCGGCCGAGCGGTCGCGGAGAAGCGCGAGGCGGTGGTCGAGACCCGTCGGCGCAAGACGGAGAAGGCGCCCTCGGCGCCGCTGCGGATCGAGCCCGCGGTCACTTCCGTGCCCCGCTCCGAGCGGGTCGAAAAGGAGCGCCAGCAGACGCTGTTCGCCGACACCGGCGCCGGGGCGATTCCGCCCGTGGCCCTGCTCGATCCCGCCTCGGGCGAGGTCGAGCCGCCGTCGCCCGAGTCACTCGAATTCACCTCGCGGCTGATCGAGACCAAGCTCGCCGACTTCGGGGTCGAGGTCAAGGTGCTCGCCGCCTATCCCGGCCCGGTGATCACGCGCTACGAGATCGAACCCGCCACCGGGGTCAAGGGCAGCCAGGTCGTGAATCTGGGCAAGGATCTCGCCCGCGCCCTGTCGCTGATCTCGGTGCGCATGGTCGAGACGGTGCCGGGCAAGTCGTGCATGGCACTCGAGTTGCCGAATGCGAAGCGCCAGACCGTGCGCCTGTCCGAGATCGTCGGTTCCAAGGCCTACCAGGACATGCATTCGCCGCTGACGGTGGTGCTGGGCAAGGACATCGGCGGTCAGCCGGTGGTGGCCGACCTGGCCAAGATGCCGCACCTGCTGGTGGCCGGTACGACCGGTTCGGGCAAGTCGGTGGGCATCAACGCCATGATCCTGTCGCTGCTGTACAAGAGCGAACCCGAGCGCGTACGTCTCATCATGGTCGACCCGAAGATGCTCGAGCTGTCGATCTACGAGGGGATACCGCATCTGCTGGCGCCGGTCGTCACCGACATGAAGCATGCCGCCAACGCGCTCAACTGGTGCGTGGCCGAGATGGAGAAGCGATACAAGCTCATGGCCGCCGTCGGCGTGCGCAACCTCGCCGGCTTCAACAAGGCGGTCAACGAGGCGCGCAAGGCCGAGGCGCCGCTGACCAACCCGTTCTCGATCAGCCCGGAAAACCCCGAGCCGCTCGAGCCGCTGCCCTACATCGTCGTCGTGGTCGACGAGCTCGCCGACATGATGATGGTGGTGGGCAAGAAGGTGGAGGAGCTCATCGCCCGCCTGGCGCAGAAGGCGCGCGCAGCGGGCATCCACCTGATCCTCGCCACGCAGCGACCCTCGGTGGACGTCATCACCGGCCTGATCAAGGCCAACGTGCCGACCCGGATCTCCTTCCAGGTGTCGAGCAAGATCGACTCGCGCACCATTCTCGACCAGATGGGCGCCGAGGCCCTGCTCGGCATGGGCGACATGCTCTACCTGGCGCCGGGCACGGGCCTGCCGGTGCGGGTGCACGGCGCCTTCGTGGCCGACGATGAAGTACACAAGGTGGTGGAGCACCTCAAGCGCATCGGCCCGCCGGATTACGTCGAGGGCATCCTGGCTGCCGCCGAGGACGACATGGATGCGGCCCTGGGTGGTGGGGGCGACAGCGAAGGCGAGGCCGATCCACTCTACGACCAGGCCGTGGAAGTGGTGATAAAGACTCGTCGGCCCTCGATTTCGCTGGTGCAGCGTCACCTGCGCATCGGCTACAACCGCGCGGCCCGGCTCATCGAGCAGATGGAGCGAGCGGGCCTGGTGTCGCCGATGGGCAGCAACGGCAACCGCGAGGTCATCGTGCCGGCCAAGGAGGGCGAATGAGCGACATGGTGGGGCGCTTCGGCGCCCGTTTCGGGCGCGTGCTCGCCGGGGCGATGCTGGCGGTCTGCGCGGGACTCGCGACCGCCGCGGACGGCATCGCGCAGTTGCGTCAGTTCGTCGCCGAGACCCGCAGCGCCGAGGGCGACTTCGAGCAGGTGGTCACGGCGCGGTCGGGGCGCAAGCCGCAGCAGGCGGCGGGCCGGTTCGCCTTTGCCAGGCCCGGCAAGTTCCGCTGGGAGTACGAGCAGCCGTACCGCCAGTTGCTGGTCGGCGACGGCGTGCGGATGTGGAGTTGGGACCCGGAGCTCAACCAGGTCACGGTGCGGGCGATCGGCGACGCGCTGGGCGCCACGCCTGCCGCGATACTTTTCGGCAGCGGGGCGCTGGAGGAAAGCTTCGAACTCGCCGATGGCGGAACGAGCGCGGGGCTTTCCTGGGTCGAGGCGGCGCCGCGCAGGACCGAGAGCGGATTCGAGGCGCTGCGGATCGGGCTCGCCGATGGCCAGCTCAAGCGCATGGAGATGCGCGACAACTTCGGCCAGACCACGCTGATCAGTTTCACCCGGCTGCAGTCGAACCCGGCTGCGGACCCGGAGCGTTTCCGTTTCGTCCCGCCGGCCGGTGCCGACGTCATCGGCGACCGCGGGGACAACTCTCCGACGGCGACGCCGCTGGCTCCGCTGCAGCAGTGAGCCCGCGATGAGCGATCTGTTCGATGCGCTCGAGCCGCCGCAGGTGCCGCTGGCCGAGCGCATGCGTCCCAAGACGCTCGACGAGGTCGCCGGGCAGGCGCACCTGCTCGGCCCCGGCAAGCCGCTTCGGCTGGCCTTTGCCGCGCGCAAGCCGCACTCGATGATCCTGTGGGGGCCCCCGGGCGTGGGCAAGACCACGCTGGCGCGGCTCATGGCCGAGGGCTTCGATGCCGACTTCGTCGCGCTGTCGGCGGTCTTCTCCGGCGTCAAGGAGATCCGCGAGGCCATCCAGCAGGCCCAGGCGGCCAAGGCGCGTGGGCGCCACACCATCCTGTTCGTCGATGAGGTGCATCGCTTCAACAAGGCGCAACAGGATGCCTTCCTGCCCTTCGTCGAGCAGGGCCTGGTGACCTTCATCGGCGCCACCACCGAAAATCCCTCCTTCGAGGTGAATTCGGCGCTGCTGTCGCGTGCCGCCGTGTACGTGCTCGAACCGCTGGGGGCGGACGCGATGGGCGAATTGTTCGATCGCGCGCGCGCGGTCGCCTGCCCCGGCCTCGGCTTCGAGGACGACGCGCGCGAGCGGCTGATCGGATTTGCCGACGGCGACGCGCGTCGTCTGATGAACCTCATCGAACAGATCCAGGTGGCGGCCGAGACCGCTGCGGTCGATCCGGTGACGCCGGACTTCGTGGACGAGGCGCTGTCGCGCACGCTGCGCCGCTTCGACAAGGGCGGCGAGGCCTTCTACGACCAGATCTCCGCCTTGCACAAGTCGGTTCGGGGCTCGGACCCGGATGCCTCGCTGTACTGGCTGTGCCGGATGCTCGATGGCGGCGCCGAGCCCCTATACCTGGGACGCCGCCTGGTGCGGATGGCGGTGGAGGATATCGGCCTCGCCGACCCGCGTGCGCTGGAGATGACGCTCAATGCCTGTGCGACCTACGAGCGCCTGGGCTCGCCCGAGGGCGAACTCGCGCTCGCCCAGGCCACGATCTTTCTCGCCTGCGCGGCGAAGTCGAATGCCGCCTACAAGGCTTACAACGCCGCACGCGCCTTCGTCGCCAAGGACGGCTCGCGGCCGGTGCCCCTGCATCTGCGCAATGCGCCGACGCGGCTGATGAAGGATCTCGGCTACGGCAAGGCCTACCGCTATGCGCATGACGAGCCCGAGGCCTACGCGGCCGGTGTGACTTATCTGCCAGAGGGGCTCCACGCGCCGGGCTGGTACCAGCCCACGCCGCGGGGCCTGGAGGCCCGCATCGGGGAGAAGCTTGCCCGCTTGCGCGCCCTCGACGAGGCCGCGGGCAAGCAGGCGAAGGGTGGCGAGAAAGCGTGAAAGCCGGGGCGATGGGTGAGGCGTGCGGCGGACCCGCCGCAGCGGACGCCGCTCAGTGCGGCAGCGGGTGGTCGGCCATGAAACGATCGCACAGGGACTTCGCGCGCGCAGCCTTCGCCCGATCGCCCTGGTTGTTGGCGCGCTCGACCAGGTCGAGCATGAAATTGGTCAGCAGCAACACGCCTTCCGGCGTCTGCACCAGGCCGCATGCGACCTGGGCGGCGGCGGCATCGGGAATACCCTCGTGTTCGGCGATGAGGGCCACTTCGTCTTCGGTCAAATCGCAGTAGTCGAGACAGTCTCGAATCGATAGCATCTTGAACCCCTCCAGGATGAATCTCGCGCGAACCTCGCCGTCTGTCGCGGCCTCGGTCGCACTTCTAAATATAGGCCATCGTGTGAAGTCTGCCACTGAAAAGAATGATTGGTAACGATATAAGCGATTGATTTACATAATGAAATGCTGCGTCGCGGCAAGGGCTGCGACTGTTTCGAATGTCATTTTAAACTAGGCCCTTGCGCCCGTTTCAAAACCTACTGCTTGAGCTTAATGCGATAAGCTTCTGATCCAGTTCAGCTTCAGGATTCTTCAATGCTCGACATCCAGCTTCTCCGCAACCAGATCGATGCGGTTGCCGCACGCCTTGCCGCCCGCGGCCTGCAACTCGACACCGCCGCCTTTGTCGCCCTAGAGGACGAACGCAAGGAGCTTCAGACGCGAACCCAGGAGCTCCAGGCCCGGCGCAACGCGCTCTCCAAGCAGATCGGGGCACTCAAGGGCAAGGGCGAGGACGCGTCCGGCGTGATGGCCGAGGTCGGCACACTGGGCGACGAGCTCAAGGCCTGCGAGCACGCCCTGCCGCCGCTGCTCGAGCGCCTCAATGCCTTCGCCGCCGCCCTGCCCAACCTGCCGCACGAGAGCGTGCCGGTCGGCGAGGACGAAAGCGCCAATGTCGAAGTCCGCCGCTGGGGTACGCCTGCGAGCTTCGACTTCGAGGTCCGCGACCATGTCGATCTGGGCACCCCGCTGGGGCTGGACTTCGAGACCGGCGCCAAGCTGTCGGGGGCGCGCTTCGCCTTCATGCGCGGCCCGGTCGCGCGTCTGCACCGGGCGCTCGCCCAGTTCATGCTCGACGTCCAGACCGGCGAACACGGCTACACCGAATGCTATACGCCTTACATCGTCAATCGCGATGCGCTGATGGGCACCGGCCAGCTGCCGAAGTTCCGGGAGGACATGTTCTGGGTCCTGCGCGGGGGCGACGACGAGTCTCCCGAGCAGTACCTCATCTCGACTTCGGAGATCTCGCTCACCAACAGCGTGCGCGAGGACATCCTCGCGCTCGAGGCGCTGCCGATCAAGCTGACGGCCCATAGTCCGTGTTTCCGCTCGGAGGCCGGCAGCGCCGGACGCGACACCCGCGGCATGATCCGGCAACACCAGTTCGACAAGGTCGAGATGGTCCAGATCGTGCACCCGGACAAGAGCTACGAGGCGCTCGAGGAGATGGTCGGCCACGCCGAGGCCATCCTGCAGAAGCTCGAACTGCCTTATCGCGTGATCACGCTGTGCACCGGCGACATGGGTTTCTCGGCTGCCAAGACCTACGATCTCGAAGTCTGGCTGCCGGCGCAGAACACCTATCGCGAGATCTCGAGCTGCTCGAACTGCGAGGCCTTCCAGGCGCGGCGCATGCAGGCGCGGTTCAAGAACGCCCAGGGCAAGAACGAGTTGGTGCATACGCTCAATGGTTCGGGCCTGGCGGTCGGCCGCACGCTGGTGGCGGTGCTGGAGAACTACCAGCAGGCCGACGGTTCGATCGTCGTGCCGAAGGCGCTGGTGCCCTACATGGGGGGTATCGAGGTGCTCGAACCGGCCCTGTGAGCGGGCCCGGGACTGCCGCTCAGGCGCGGGCCGCGCCCGCGGGCGCGAAGGCGAAGACCCTGGACGGCCCTGCGCTTGCCCGACAGCCGCAGGCCTCAGTCGCGGCTCCCCAGTCGCAGGGCGGGCCGGGCAAGCCGGTGCGGATAGGGCGGCTCCAGGCGCACCAGGATATCGTGGAAGGTGCGCACGTTCTCGGTCATCACCACCGCCTCGCCACCCCGCGCAGGACCGGCCTTGAGCCGCGCGGCATATTCCGGCCGGCTCAGCAGCGGCAGCACCGTCTTCATCTCCCACCACGAACGGTCGTCCTTGCCCATGCCGCGGGCGATGGCGCGTGCCCCCTTGAGGTGTCCCATGCCGAGGTTGTAGGCCGCCGTTGCCATCCACGAGCGGTCGGGTTCGGGAATGTCGTCCGGCAGCTGCTCCTTGAGCAGGGACAGATAGCGAGCACCGCCCAGGATGCTCTCGCGCGCGTCGAGCCGGTCCGTCACGCCGAGACTGTCCGCAGTATCGCCGGTGAGCATCATCATGCCGCGCACCCCGGTGTAGGAGGTGGCCTGCGCATCCCAGTGCGATTCCTGGTATGCCACCGCGGCGATATAGCGCCAGTCGGTTCCGGTCATGGCTTCGGCTTCGAAAAAGTGCTCGCGGAATTGCGGGAGGCGCTCGCGAATGCGGCTGAGGAAGGTGGCGACGTCGGCGTCGTCTAGCCGACGCACATGGCCGAAATAGCGGTCGGCGATGCGCGCGAGCACGCCGCTGCTTCCGGCGCGCGCAATGAACGATTCCACCTCCGGCGAGAGGGCGTCGTCGTCTTCGAGCGGCATGGCCCAGGCGATGCTGGACTGGCCGGGGAGGTCGAAGGCGAGCACGAGTTCCGGATGAACCTGTGCCGCAAAGGCGTAGTGGAGGCGGTCGGTACCGACGAGATCGAGCTTGCCCGCCGCGAGCTGCTCGAGCAGGGCCTGGTCGCCAGAGCGCACGGGAAAGTGAACGTTGAGCGCCGGCAGGCGCTTGCGGATCTGCGTGACCTTGTCGGCTGCGAGCGAACCGCGGCGTACCGATACCGTGCGTCGGGCGAGGTCGGCCTCGGCCCTGATCTCCGCGCTTTCGGTACGCCCGGCGATCACGTAGTCGACCTCGCGCAGCGGTGCCGACCATCGCAGCGGCAGCCGCTCGTTGCGCCCGAGCCCCCCCGCCGCCATGTGTGCCTGGCCGCGGATGACCGCGTCGAGTGCGCGCGCCGCGTCCGGGTAGACGACGAAGCGTGCCGGCACGCCCAGTGATTCGGCCAGCGCGAGCAACAGGTCGTGCTCGAAGCCGGATGTCTTGCCGTCCTCGCCGACCCGGTCGGAGATCGCATCGGCGCGGATGGCGATGCGCAGCTCGCCCAGTGCGCGGTAATCGTCAATGCGCGGCTCGTCGGTCGGCGAGCAGCCGACGACGGTCAGGACGAGGAGGGCAAGGAGGACAGCACGCAAGACCGTTACCCGGGGTACGGAATCACGGATTTTGCGCGAGCCGGCGGCGTACGGCAAACGTCTTGCGTCGCGCCGGCCCGGGTTCGCACTCCCCCCGGGGCGGGTTCGTCAGGCCGCGGACGGGGCGAGGCGTGCGCCGCACCAGGCTTTGAATCCCTCCAGCAGGGACATCAGGGCGGGCACGAAGAAGAGCACCAGCGCGGCGGAAAAGCCCAGCCCGAAGGCGATCGACACGGCCATCGGGATCAGGAACTGGGCCTGCAGCGAGCCCTCGAACAACAGCGGCGTGAGCCCGCCGATGGTGGTGAGCGAGGTCAGCAGCACCGCGCGCAGGCGACCGCAGGCGGCGCCGATGAGGGCCTCGCGCAGGTCCGCTCCCTTGCCCTGGAGCTCCTTGAACAGTGTGACGAGGATGATCGAGTTGTTCACCACGATGCCGGCGAGGCCGAACAGCCCGAACATCGACAGGATGGTGAGGTCGATCCCGAGCAGCCAGTGGCCGAAGATGGCGCCTGCGAGGCCGAGCGGAATCGCCGACATCACCACCAGCGGCGAGCTCCATGAGGAGAAGGACCACACCAGCACCAGGTAGATCAGCCCGAGGCCGAGCATGAGGCCGGTGCGCATGTCGGCCAGGGTCTCGCGCTGGTCGGCGGCGCGGCCCTCGAAGCTGTAGTCGACGTTGTGGCGTGCGGCGAGCTGCGGCAGCGCCGTGCGTGCGAGCTCGGCTTCGATCGCGTTGGCGTTGTTGATCGCGGTGTCGACCGCGGCGGA
>JBFGUQ010000054.1:0-9890 GCA_041565515.1 Rhodocyclaceae bacterium
CGAGCCGCGGACAGACCGTGGCGGAATGGCTGGCGGAAGCCTCCGTCGGCCAGATCACGGAGGTGCTCAGGGATTATGGGGAAGAACGGTTTGCTCATGCGATTGCAAAGGCGATTGCAGCTGCTCGGACAGGGGGGGCTGTTGCAACCACTGGACAACTTGCCGCGATCGTGGAAAAGGCGGTCCGTACACGCGAGCCGGGGCAGCACCCGGCGACACGCTCCTTCCAGGCTCTACGGATTTTCATCAATCAGGAGCTCGAGGAGTTGAGTCGTGTCCTGCCGGCCTGCGTCGCGCGTCTGCGCGCCGGTGGGCGCCTGGTGGTGATCAGTTTCCATTCGCTCGAGGACCGCATCGTCAAGCGCTACATGCGCGACGAGTCGCGTCCGCCGAGCCTGCCGGCCCGGCTGCCGATTCGGGCGGCCGACATGCCCGCACCGCGACTGCGCCTGGTGGGCAGGGCGCGGCGGCCGGGCGATGCCGAGGTGGCGGCAAACCCGCGCGCGCGAAGCGCCGTGATGCGGGTCGCCGAGCGCGCGGAGGTGGCGGCATGATCCGCGTCGATGCCGTCCTCGTGGCGCTTGCGGTCGCCAGCGCGCTCGGCGTGGTGGCAGCGCAGCATCAGTCGCGCAAGCTCTTCTCCGAGCTCGAGCGCGAGCAGTCGCGGGCGCACGGCCTTGATGTCGAGTGGGGGCAGCTTCAGCTCGAGCAGAGCACCTGGGCGGCTCACGCCCGCGTCGAGAAGCTCGCACGCGAGCGGCTCGGCATGCGTCCGCCGGCGCCGGGCCAGGTGCTGGTGGTGGAGCCGCAGCCGTGAAGAACAAGCGCAGCGTCACCTTCAATCACAACCCGCTGCTCAAGCGCGACCTGCCCGTGTGGCGCCCGCGCTTCGTGCTGCTTGCCCTGCTCGCCGGCTCGGTGACCCTGGGCGGGCGCGCGGTCTACCTGCAGGGCGTGAACAACGACTTCCTGCAGGCCAAGGGCGAATCGCGCTACGCGCGCGTCCTCGAGGTGCCGGCCACGCGCGGGCGCATCACCGATCGCAACGGTGACATGCTCGCAGTGAGCACGCCGGTGCGCTCGGTGTGGGCGATCCCGTCCGACGCCAAGCTGCCGCCGGCCGAAGCCCGCGAGCTGGCCCGACTGCTGGACATGAACGTGAGCGAGCTCAACGACAAGCTCGCCAGCACCCGCGATTTCGTCTACCTCAAGCGCCAGCTCTCACCCGAGGTGGTGCAGCGCATCACCGAGCTCAAGCTGCCCGGCATCCATCACCAGCAGGAATACCGGCGCTACTACCCGGGCGGCGAAGTCACCGCCCACATGCTCGGTTTCACCGACGTGGAGGACAAGGGCCAGGAGGGCATCGAACTCGCCTTCGAGCAGCAGCTCGCCGGGCGTCCCGGTTCCCGCCGCGTGATCAAGGACCGGCGCGGCCAGATCGTCGAGGACGTTGAATCGATCCGCCCGCCGCGCGATGGCCAGGATGTCGCGCTCGCGCTCGACGGCAAGATCCAGTACCTCGCCTGGGCCGCGCTGCGCGAAGCGATGCAGACGCACCAGGCCAAGGCCGGTGCGGTCGTGGTGCTCGATGCACGTACCGGCGAGGTGCTCGCACTCGCCAATGCGCCGAACTACAACCCGAACAATCGTGCCAACCTTACCGGGGCGCAGTTGCGCAACCGGGTGTTTACCGATGCTTTCGAGCCCGGTTCGGTGATGAAGCCCTTCATCGCCGCCCTCGCGCTCGAGCGCGGCAAGGTGACGCCCTCCACGGTCATCGACACCAGCGCCGGGCGGATGACGATCGGCACGGCGACGATCTCGGACGCACATCGCAGTGGCCCGCTCACGGTCACCCAGATCATCCAGAAGTCGTCCAACATCGGCACGGTCAAGATGGCGATGCAGTTCAGCCCGGCCGAGATGTGGCAGCTGTTCGACCAGCTCGGCTTCGGCTCGCCGCTCAATCTCGGCTTTCCCGGCGAGGCCTCCGGTCGCCTGCGCCCGGCCAAGAGCTGGCGCCCGATCGAGCAGGCCACCATGTCCTACGGCCACGGCATCTCGGTGAGTCTGATCCAGATGGCGCATGCCTACCTCGTGTTCGCGCGTGACGGTGATCTGCTGCCGCTGTCGATCACCCGGCTCGAAACGCCGCCTTCGTCCGGGGTGCGCGTGTTCTCGCCACAGACGGCGCGCGAGTTGCGCAACATGCTCGAGCTGGCGGCCGGCCCCGGCGGTACCGCGTCCCGCGCGATGGTGGCCGGCTACCGCGTGGCCGGCAAGACCGGCACCGCCCACAAGCTCGAGGGTGGCCGCTACGCAAAGAAGTACATTTCCTCTTTCGTCGGCTTCGCGCCGGCATCGAGCCCGCGCCTGGTCGTCGCGGTCATGATCGACGAGCCCTCGGCCGGGCAGTATTACGGGGGCGCGGTGTCGGCGCCGGTGTTCGCGCGTATCGTAGAGGGCTCACTGCGCGCGCTCGGCGTGGCGCCCGACATCGCGCTCACGCCGCTGCAGGTCGCGCGCAAGCCGGGCGAGGCGTCCGCGGTCGTCGCGCCGGTGCAGGAGAGCATGTGAGCGCCGCCGCAACCGCCCTTCTCGAGCGCCTGCGCGCTGCCGGCGTGGCGCCGGGTGGCATCACCGCCGATTCGCGCAAGATCCGCGGCGGCGAGGTGTTCGCAGCCTGGCCGGGCGCGCGCACGGACGGCCGCCACTACCTCGCCGCCGCCGTGCAGGCTGGTGCCGCGGCGGTGTTGTGGGAGAGCGGCGACGGCTTCGCGCCCGAGGCGCTGCCGGTGCCCTCGCTCGCGGTCGAGGGGCTGCGCGATCTTGCCGGCCATCTCGCCCACGAAATCTACGGTCGCCCGTCCGAAGCCTTGTGGCTCGCGGGCGTGACCGGTACGAACGGCAAGACTACCGTCAGCCAGATGCTGGCGCGTGCGCTCGACGATCTCGGCGTGCGCTGCGGGATAATCGGTACGCTCGGTACCGGCTTCGCCGGCAAGCTCACGGAGGCCATCAATACCACGCCGGACGCGCTCGAGCTTCATCGCCTGCTGGCCGGGTTCCGCGCCGCCGGGGCAGGGGCGACGGCGATGGAAGTGTCGTCGATCGGCCTCGACCAGGGTCGCGTCAATGGCGCGGCGTTCGACGTCGCGGTCTTCACCAACCTGAGCCGCGACCATCTCGACTACCACGGCTCGATGGAACGGTATGGCGAGGCCAAGGCACGCCTGTTCGAGTTGCCCGGGATCCGCACCTCGGTGATCAACCTCGACGACGCCTTCGGCCTTGCGCTTGCGCGTCGCCTGGCTGGCGCCGGTCGCGAGGTGATCGCCTACACGCTGGTGCCGTCGAACGCCCACGCGGTGCCGGGGGCGCGCGTGCTGATGGCGGACCGGGTGCAGGTGGCGGCGGCCGGCCTGCGTTTCGGACTGCACTGGGAGGGGCGCGAAGCCGATGTGCCGGTGCGCATGGTTGCGCACTTCAACGTCTCCAATCTGCTCGCCGTCGCCGCCGCGCTGCTCGCGCGTGGCGTCGGCTACGACGAGGTGGTCCGGGTGGCGGCCAGGCTTACGCCGCCCGAGGGCCGAATGCAGCTGATCGGTGGCGTGTGCGAGCCCTTGATCGTGATCGACTACGCCCACTCTCCGGACGCCCTGGTCAAGGTGCTCGAGGCCGTGCGCAGCACCGCGCGTACCCGCAACGGGCGGCTGGTGTGCGTGTTCGGCTGCGGCGGCGACCGCGACCCCGGCAAGCGGCCGATGATGGGCGAGGTCGCGCGGCAGTTGGCGGACCGCGTGGTGATCACCAGCGACAACCCGCGCACGGAAGACCCGCTGAAGATCATCGAGGGGGTGGCCGCGGGGGCCGGCGCCGGGGCGGAGTGCGTGGTCGACCGCGCCCAGGCGATCCGCATCGCAATCGCCGAGGCACACGCCGACGACGTGGTGGTGATCGCCGGCAAGGGGCACGAGCCCTATCAGGAAGTCCTGGGCCAGCGGCTGCCGTTCTCCGATCTGGAGCAGGCGCGTCTGGCGTTGCGTGAATGGCAAGGCGGGGGAATGCAGCGATGATGAGTCTCGACGATGCGCTGCGGGGCCTGACCGCGCACGACGCCCGCGCCGAGGGTTCTGCACGTTTCGAGACCGTCGGCACCGACAGCCGTGCGATCGTGCCCGGCCAGCTCTTCGTCGCCTTGCGTGGCGAGCGCTTCGACGGACACGACTTCATCGCCACGGCGGCCGCGGCGGGCGCCGCGGCGGCGATGGTGGATGCACGCTGGGCGGCGGCGAACCCGAAGCCGCCTCTGCCGCTCGTCGTCGTCGACGACACCCGGCTCGCGCTCGGAACCCTTGCCGCAGCCTGGCGCGAACGTTTCGCCCTGCCGCTGGTGGGCGTGACCGGCAGCAACGGCAAGACCACGGTGAAGGAGATGTGCGCCGCCATCCTGCGCGCTCAGGCGGTCCGCGACGGTTTCGGCGACGAGTCGGTGCTGGCCACCCACGGCAACCTCAACAACGACATCGGCCTGCCGCTCACATTGCTCTCCCTGCGCGACTTCCATCGCGCTGCGGTCATCGAGATGGGCATGAACAAGCCCGGCGAAATCGCCTATCTCACGGCGCTGTCGCAGCCGACGGTGGCGATCGTGAACAACGCCCAGCGTGCGCATCTTGAAGGTCTCGGATCGCTCGACGAGATCGCCCGCGAAAAGGGCTCGATCTACGGCGGACTGGGCGCGGGCGGCGTCGCGGTCATCAATGCCGACGACGCGCACGCCGGCTACTGGAGAACCCTCAATGCCGGTCGCACGATTGTGACATTCGGTATCGACGCCGACGCCGATGTGCAGGGTCGGTGTACCCTTCGCGGCCTCGGATCGCGGCTCGAACTGGAGGCGCCGCAGGGTCGCATCGAGGTCGCCCTGCAGGTGCCCGGGCTGCACAACGCGCGCAACGCCCTCGGGGCTGCGGCGGCCTGTCTCTCGGCGGGCGCGGGGCTGGAGGCGGTGGCCGAGGGGCTCGAAGCCTTCGTCGGGACGCGGGGACGACTGCAGCGCCGCGGCGGACCCAAGGGCGCGGTCATCCTGGACGATTCGTACAACGCCAACCCGGATTCGGTGCGCGCGGCGATCGACGTCCTGGCCGCCACGCCTGGCCACACCTGGTTGGTGCTGGGAGACATGGGCGAGGTGGGCGACAGCAGTGCGCAGGTGCATGACGAGATCGGTGGCTACGCCAAGAGCAAGGGCGTCGACGGCCTCTACGCGCTGGGAGACATGAGCGCCGTCGCAGCGCGGAATTTCGGCGATGGCGGGCACCATTTCAGCTCGCCGGAGGCGCTGGTGAAGGCGCTGGCGGATCAACTCGACGCGGACTCGGTGGTCCTCGTCAAGGGGTCGCGCTTCATGCAGATGGAACGGGTGGCGGACGCCCTTGCCGCAATGCACAATCACGCCCCCGACAAGGATACCGGCTCTTAATATGTTGCTCGAACTCGCCCTCTGGCTCGGCCAGGACATCCGCAGCTTCAACGTCTTCGGCTACATCACGCTGAGGACGGTGCTGGCTGCCCTGACCGCGCTGGTGATTTCGCTGATCGCGGGACCGTTCGTGATCCGCTGGCTGGCGGCGAAGAAGATCGGCCAGGCGGTGCGCGACGACGGCCCCAAGTCCCACCTCACCAAGGCGGGTACGCCGACGATGGGCGGCGCGCTGATCCTGATCGCCATCGGCATCACCGTGCTGCTGTGGGGCGATCTGCGCAATTCCTACATCTGGGTGACGCTGATGGTCACGCTGGGCTTCGGCGCGGTCGGTTGGGTGGACGACTGGCGCAAGGTGGTGCATCGCGACCCGAAGGGCCTGCCCAGTCGCTGGAAGTATCTGTGGACCTCGCTCATCGCGCTCGCCGCAGCGGTGTTTCTCGGCCTGACGGCGACGACGACGGCCGAGACCGAGCTCATCGTGCCCTTCTTCAAGGCCGTGGCCTATCCGCTGGGTATCTTCGGTTTCATCGCGCTGACCTATTTCGTCATCAACGGCACCAGCCACGCGGTCAACCTCACCGACGGCCTCGACGGCCTCGCGATCATGCCCACGGTGATGGTGGCCGCGGCCCTGGCGCTGTTCGCCTACGTCGCCGGCCACGTCGGCTTCTCGAAATATCTCGGCGTGCCCTACATCGCCGGCGCCGGCGAGCTGGCCGTCTTCTGCGGCGCGATCTGCGGTGCCGGCCTCGGCTTCCTGTGGTTCAACGCCTATCCGGCCGAGGTCTTCATGGGCGACGTCGGGGCGCTCGCGCTGGGCTCGGCCCTGGGGACGATCGCGGTCATCGTCCGTCAGGAGATCGTGCTCTTCATCATGGGCGGCCTGTTCGTGGCCGAGACGCTGTCGGTGATGGTGCAGGTCGCGTACTTCAAGCTCACTGGCGGCAAACGCATCTTCCGCATGGCGCCGCTGCACCACCACTACGAACTGGGTGGCTGGAAGGAGACCCAGGTGGTGGTCCGCTTCTGGATCATCACCATCATGCTGGTCCTGTTCGGTCTGTCGACGCTGAAACTGAGATGAGCACGTTCGCCGGCAAACACGTTCTGGTTCTGGGGCTCGGCGAGTCGGGCCTGGCGATGGCGCGCTGGTGCGCGGGCCAGGGCGCTCGCGTGCGCGCAGCCGACAGCCGGGCCGAGCCGCCCGGCCTGGAGGCCTTGCGCGAGGATGCGCCACTGGCCGAGATCGTGACCGGGGCCTACGATGCCGCGGTGCTCGATGGCGTGGACCTGGTTGCGGTGAGCCCGGGGCTGGACCCGCGCGTCGGTGTCGTCGCCGAGGCGCGCCGCCGCGGCCTGCCGGTGACCGGCGAGATGAGCCTGCTGGCCGATGCCTTGAATGAGCTCGGTGTGCGCGCCCGGAGCCGCGTGCTGGCGATCACCGGCACCAACGGCAAGACCACCACCACCGCGCTCACCGCGGCACTGGCGCGGTCGGCCGGGCTGGACGCCGTCGCGGCGGGCAATATCAGTCCTGCCGCCCTCGACGTGCTGATGGAGCGGCTGGCCGGGGGCGAACCGCTGCCGCAGTGCTGGGTGCTCGAGCTGTCGAGCTTCCAGATCGAGACCCTGTCCGGCCTCGATCCTGATGCCGCGGTGGTCCTGAATGTCACCGACGACCACCTGGATCGCTACGCCGATGTCGCCGAATATGCGCGCACCAAGGCGCGGATCTTCCAGGGGGCCGGCGTCCAGGTGCTCAACCGAGACGATCCGCGCGTGGCTGCGATGGCCTTGCCCGGACGGCGCGCGATCCGCTTCGGCGCCGGCGCGCCCGGCGATGAGGCCGGCTATGGCCTGATCGAGCACGAGGGCAGGACGTGGCTGGCGCGCGGGGCCGAACCCCTGCTGGCGATGGCCGAGCTGCCGCTCGCCGGCCGTCACAACGCGACCAACGCGCTGGCCGCGCTGGCGCTGTGCGAGGGCGGACTCGGGCTCGAGCCGCAGGCGCTGGTCGCCGGCCTGCTCGCTTTCCGCGGCCTGCCGCACCGCGTCGAACTGGTGGCCGAGCGCGCCGACGGCGTGCGCTACTACGACGATTCCAAGGGCACGAACGTCGGCGCCACCGTGGCAGCGCTGGAAGGGCTCGCCTCCCCGGTGGTGCTGATCGCCGGCGGTGACGGCAAGGGTCAGGATTTCGCGCCGCTGTCGGGCGCGCTCGCGCAGCGCGCCCGCGCCGTCGTCCTCATCGGCCGTGACGCGGCGCGCATCGAGACTGCAGTGGCGGGCTGCGGCGTGGCGCTCGAGCACGCTGCCGGTCTCGACGCCGCCGTGCTGCGTGCCGACGCGCTGGCGCAGCCGGGCGACGTCGTGCTGCTGTCGCCGGCCTGTTCCAGCCTGGACATGTTCCGCAACTACGCGCACCGTGCCGAGGTTTTCGTCGCCGCCGTGCGCCGCCTGCCGGAGGTCAGCCCGCGATGAAGCTGGCCGCACCCTTCTTCGGCCTGTTCGGCGCGCGCCGCTCGGGTGCCGGCGCGGAGGCCACGCGTGCCGCCGCTCGCCTGGCGCGTCACTCGGGGCCCGCGCACGAACTGGACCTGGTGCTGATCTGGTCGGCCGTGGGCCTGTTGCTGCTGGGCCTGGTGATGGTCTATTCGTCTTCGATCGCGATCGCCGAAGGCAGTCGCTTCACCGGCTACCAGTCGCACTTCTTCCTGGTTCGTCACGCCCTGTTCCTCACCATCGGCATCGGCGCCGGCCTGGTCGCCTTCCAGTTGCCGATGGCCAGGTGGCAGAAGCTCGCGCCGGCGCTGTTCGTCGCCGGCGTCGTGCTGCTGGTCGTGGTGCTCGTTCCCGGCATCGGACGCGAGGTCAACGGCGCCCAGCGCTGGCTCTCGCTCGGGCCGGTGAACCTGCAGCCTTCCGAGCTGATGAAGATATTCGCCGCCTTGTATGCAGCCGACTACACGGTGCGCAAGCTCGACGCCATGGGCAGCTTCAGGCGCGGCTTCCTGCCGATGATGTCGGTGATCCTGCTCGTGGGCGCGCTGCTGTTGCGCGAACCCGACTTCGGCGCCTTCGTCGTCATCACGGCGATCGCCTTCGGCGTGCTCTTCCTCGGTGGCGTCAACGTGAGGGTGTTCGCCCTGCTCGCGGTGGTGGCGGTGATCGGCTTCATGATCCTGATCTGGACTTCGCCCTACCGGCGCGACCGCATCTTCGGCTTCATGGACCCCTGGCAGGATGCGTTCGGCAAGGGCTATCAGCTCTCGCACGCGCTGATCGCCTTCGGCCGTGGCGAATGGTTCGGCGTCGGTCTCGGCGCCAGCGTCGAGAAGCTCTTCTACCTGCCCGAGGCGCATACCGATTTCCTCCTCGCGGTGATCGCAGAGGAACTCGGCCTGGTCGGCGTGCTGTTCGTGGTCGCCATGTTCGCCCTGCTGGTGCAGCGCGCCTTCGTCATCGGCCGCGAGGCGATCAAGCTCGAGCGCTATTTCTCCGGCCTGGTGGCGCAGGGGATCGGCCTGTGGATCGGCGTCCAGTCCTTCATCAACATGGGCGTGAACATGGGCCTGCTGCCCACCAAGGGGCTGACCCTGCCGCTGATGAGCTTCGGTGGCTCGGGCATCGTCGCCAACTGCATCGCGCTGGGCATCCTGCTGCGGGTGGACTGGGAAGTGCGCCAGATGAAGCGCGGGGGTGGCGCATGACGACCTTGCTCGTCATGGCCGGCGGTACCGGCGGCCACATCTTCCCCGGCATCGCGGTGGCCGAGCTGCTGCGGGCGAAGGGCTGGCGCATCGTCTGGATGGGCAACCCCGACGGCATGGAGGCGCGCATCGTTCCGGCCCGCGGCTACGACACCGCCTGGGTTCGCTTCGGCGCGCTGCGCGGCAAGGGCCTGGTGCGCAAGCTGATGCTGCCGCTCAATCTGCTCTCCGGCTTCTGGCAGGCCCTGCGTGCCCTGCGCCGGGTGAGGCCCGACGTCGTGCTCGGCATGGGCGGCTACATCACCTTTCCCGGCGGCATGATGGCGGCCCTGCTCGGGCGCCCGCTGGTGCTGCACGAGCAGAACTCGGTCGCCGGTCTCGCCAACCGCGTGCTTGCGCTGGTGGCCGATCGCGTGCTGTCGGGCTTCCCGAAGGCCTTGAAGAAGGCGAGCTGGGTCGGCAATCCGGTGCGTGCCGAGATCGCCGCCGTGGCGCCACCGGCCGAGCGTTTCGCCGGGCGCAGCGGCCCGCTCAGGCTGCTCGTGGTCGGCGGCAGCCTCGGCGCGGCGGTGCTCAACGACACCGTGCCGCGTGCGCTGGCGCGCCTGCCCGCCGGCCAGCGGCCGACCGTGCTGCACCAGGCGGGCGAAAAGCAGCTCGAGGCCTTGCGCGCCGCCTATGCGAAG
>JBFGUQ010000055.1:0-9833 GCA_041565515.1 Rhodocyclaceae bacterium
AGGGCCGGCGCCCGGTACCTACGTGCTGCGGGATTGAGCGCAGCCGGACCGGGCGCGGCTTGGCAATTGCCCCGTCCCATGGCTAAAATCACGGGCTTGCCGAGGAGCGTTGCGACCCGACATGGCCTGACAGGCCGGCGGGCCAGGCTCGGCAACCGATCAACGGCGCTCGCAGACCCCAGCCGGGTTTGTGGCGCCGTTCGTTTTTTCGCTTGCCCTGCCCCGGCCATCGTTCGATTACCGAGGTAGTGCCATGCAAGCCGATCGCAGCACCGAACTCCACCAGCTTCTCGCCACGCGCATCCTGATCCTGGACGGCGCAATGGGCACGATGATCCAGCAGCACGGGCTGGGCGAGGCGGATTACCGCGGCGCGCGTTTCGCAGATCATCCGAAGGACCTCAAGGGCAACAACGACCTGCTGGTGCTGACGCGCCCGGACGTGGTCGCCGGCATTCACCGCGACTACCTCGACGCCGGCGCCGACCTCATCGAGACCAACACCTTCAATGCCACCCGCGTGTCGCAGGCCGAATACGGGCTGGAGAGCGTCGCCTACGAGCTGAACGTGGCCGGTGCGCGCATCGTGCGTGAGTTGTGCGACGAATACACCGCCGCGAACCCGGGCAAGCCGCGGTACTGTGCCGGCGTGCTCGGTCCCACCTCGCGCACGCTGTCGATCTCCCCCGACGTCAATGACCCCGGCTACCGCAACATCGGCTTCGACGCGCTGGCCGACGACTACTACGACTCGGCCCGGGGCCTGCTCGAAGGCGGCGCCGACATCCTGCTGATCGAAACCGTGTTCGACACGCTCAACGCCAAGGCGGCGGTGTTCGCGATCGAGCGCCTGTTCGACGAGCTCGGCCGGCGCTGGCCGGTGATGATTTCGGGCACGATCACCGACGCCTCGGGCCGCACCCTGTCGGGGCAGACGGCCGAAGCGTTCTGGAACTCGCTCAGCCACGCCCGTCCGATATCGTTCGGGCTCAATTGCGCGCTCGGCGCAAGGGAGCTGCGCCAGTATGTCGAGGAACTCGCCGGCGTGTGCGACACCCATGTCTCTGCCCACCCCAACGCCGGCCTGCCCAATCCCCTGTCGCCCACGGGCTACGACGAGACGCCCGAGCAGCTCACCGCAGACATCCTGGAATGGGCGCAAGCCGGCCTGGTGAACATCGTCGGCGGCTGCTGTGGCACGACGCCGGCGCATATCGCCGCGGTGGCGCAGGCGGTCGCGGGAATCGCCCCGCGTCGCGTGCCGGAGATCGAGAGGAAGACGCGCCTGTCCGGCCTGGAGCCTTTCAACATCGGCGCCGACAGCCTGTTCGTGAACGTCGGCGAGCGTACCAACGTCACCGGGTCGAAGGCCTTCGCCCGCATGGTTCTCGAGGGCCGCTTCGACGACGCGCTCGCGGTCGCACGCCAGCAGGTGGAGAACGGCGCGCAGGTCATCGACATCAACATGGACGAGGCGATGCTCGACTCGATCGCCGCCATGGAGCGTTTCTGCAAGCTCATCGCCTCCGAGCCCGACATCTCGCGCGTGCCGATCATGCTCGACTCGTCCAAGTGGGCGGTGATAGAGACCGGCCTGAAGTGCATCCAGGGCAAGGGCGTGGTCAACTCGATCTCGATGAAGGAGGGCGAGGCCGAGTTCCTGCGCCAGGCGAAGCTGGCGCGCCGCTACGGGGCGGCGATCATCGTGATGGCCTTCGACGAGCAGGGCCAGGCCGACACCTACGCGCGCAAGACCGAGATCTGCAAACGCGCCTACGACCTGCTGCTGGGAATCGGCTTCCCGCCCGAAGACATCATCTTCGACCCCAACATCTTCGCCATCGCCACCGGCATCGAGGAACACGACAACTACGCGGTCGACTTCATCGAGGCGGTGGGCTGGATCCGCCGAAACCTGCCCTACGCCAAGACTTCGGGCGGCGTCTCGAACGTGTCGTTCTCGTTCCGCGGCAACGATGCGGTGCGCGAGGCGATCCACACCGTGTTCCTGTACCACGCCATCCGCAACGGCCTCACCATGGGCATCGTCAACGCCGGCCAGCTCGGCGTGTACGACGAACTGACGCCCGAGCTGCGCGACAAGGTGGAGGACGTGGTGCTCAACCGCAGGCCCGGTGCCGGCGAGGCCCTGGTCGAGCTGGCGCAGACGGTGAAGGGACAGGCGAAGGCGTCCGGGCCTGATCTCGCCTGGCGCCAGTGGCCGGTGGAGGAGCGCCTGTCGCACGCGCTGGTCAAGGGCATCACCGAATTCGTCGTCGACGACACCGAAGAGGTGCGCGCCAAGCTCGAGGCCGCCGGCGAGCCGCCGCTGGCGGTGATCGAAGGTCCGCTGATGGCAGGCATGAACGTCGTCGGCGACCTCTTCGGTGCCGGCAAGATGTTCCTACCGCAGGTGGTGAAGTCGGCGCGGGTGATGAAGCAGGCGGTCGCCCACCTGATCCCCTACATCGAGGCCGAGAAGCTGCGCACGGGCGCAAGCAGCAAGGGCCGCATCGTCGTCGCCACGGTGAAGGGCGATGTGCACGATATCGGCAAGAACATCGTCGGCGTCGTGCTCGGCTGCAACGGCTACGAGGTGATCGACCTCGGCGTCATGGTGCCGGCGGCGAAGATTCTCGAAGCGGCGAAGGAGCACGGGGCGCAGGCGATCGGCTTGTCGGGCCTGATCACGCCCTCGCTCGAGGAGATGGGCCACGTCGCCGCCGAGATGAAGCGCCAGGGCTTCAGCGTGCCGCTGCTGATCGGCGGGGCCACCACCAGCCGAGCCCACACCGCGATCAAGATCGCGCCCAACTACGATCAGGCGGTCGTGTACGTGCCCGATGCCTCGCGCGCGGTCGGCGTGGTCACGGCGCTGCTGTCCGAGGGCCGCAGCGAGGCGTTCAAGGCCGAGATCGCAGCGGACTACGAGAAGCTGCGCGAGCAGCACGCCAACAAGAAGGGCGTGCAGTTGGTGAGCCTTGAGGCGGCGCGCGCCAACGCCTTTGCCACCGACTGGCGGGCGGATCGCGCGGCCGCGGGCGAGGCGGCGCCTGCGGACGGGGCGCTGGCCTACCAGCCGCCGCGTCCCAACACGCTCGGGGTGCAGGCGCTCGAGGTGCCGCTGTCCGAGCTGGTCGACTACATCGACTGGAGTCCCTTCTTCCAGACCTGGGACCTGGCCGGCAGCTATCCCAGGATCCTCGACGACGAAGTGGTGGGCGAGACCGCGCGCAACGTCTTCGCCGACGGCAAGGCCATGCTCGACCGGATCGTCGCCGAGGGCTGGCTGCAGGCGCGGGCGGTCTTCGGCCTGTTTCCGGCCAATGCGGTCGGCGACGACATCGAGTTCTACGCCGACGAGGCTCGCGACAAGGTCCTGATGACCTGGCACGGCCTGCGCCAGCAGCACGAGCGCCCGGCGGGCAAGCCGCACTGGTGCCTGGCCGACTTCGTCGCCCCGCGCGACAGCCACGTGCCCGACTGGGCCGGCGCCTTCGCCGTCACCGCCGGTCTGGGCATCGAGACCAGGATCGCCGAATTCGAGGCTGCGCACGACGACTACCACGCGATCATGCTCAAGAGCCTGGCCGACCGTCTCGCCGAGGCCTGCGCCGAGTGGCTTCATGCCCGCGTGCGCCGTCGGGACTGGGGCTACGCGGCCGACGAGGCGCTCGGCAACGACGCCCTCATCCGCGAGCAGTACCGCGGCATCCGCCCGGCGCCCGGTTATCCCGCCTGTCCTGATCACACCGTAAAGGGCGAGCTGTTCCGGCTGCTCGACGCGCCGGCGAACGCCGGCATGCAGCTCACCGAGAGCTTCGCGATGATGCCGGCGGCGGCCGTCAGCGGCTTCTACTTCGCCCATCCGCAAAGCCACTACTTCGCGATCGCCAAGATCGGTCGCGACCAGCTCGAGGACTGGGCGAAGCGTACGGGGATGCAGGTGGAGGAGGCTGCGCGCTGGCTCGCCCCCCTGCTCTGAGCCCCTCGCCCGGCCTTGACGGTGTCGCCACGCGCGGACACGATGAACGATCCCTAGTATCCAGGCTGGAGCCCGACCGATGGCCACGCTCGAAATCACCGCCGACAACTTCAACGAAGTCGTCGACAACAACCCGATCGTCTTCCTCGATTTCTGGGCGGCCTGGTGCGGCCCATGCCGCAGCTTCGCCCCCGCCTACGAGGCCGCGGCCGATGCCCACCCCGACATCGTCTTCGGCAAGATCGATACCGAAGCGCAGCAGGAACTGGCCGCTGCCTTCCAGATCCGATCGATTCCCACCATCGCGGTGATCCGCGACAACGTCATGGTGTTCCGCGAATCCGGCGCCCTGCCGGCGAGCGCGCTGACCCAGGTGATCGACGGCGTGCGCGGCCTGGACATGGAGCAGGTCAGGGCCGAGATCGCCTCGCAGCAGGCGGATTGACCTCGCGCACCCGGTCGCTGCCGGGCTCGGCGCCCACCGTCTTGCCACGCAGCGCTTCGTCGGCGCCGTGACGGATCGTCTCCATCACCGGATGTGACAGGCGACGCTCGGTCGTGATCGCGTAGACCTGTTCGCGAACGGCGTCGATCTCGCCGAGCGCCTGCACCCGATACTGCCGGCAGACGTAGTCTGCGATCGCTGTCGGTGCGACGAACAGTCCGGCCCCGCCCTGGCCGAAGGCCTTCATCAGCGCGCTGTCGTCGAACTCTGCGACGATCGTCGGGCGCAGGCGCTTGTGCTCGAACCACTGTTGCAGCGTCGCGCGATAAGCGGCGTCTTCGCCCGGAAGGAGGAACGGCGCGCCGTCGAGCAGTTGCGGAAAGTCGGCGCCAAGGCGCGCGGCAATGGCGGCGGTGGAGAAGACCGTAAGCGTGCTCTCTCCCAGCAGCGTGCTGTGGGCGCGCACGTTCACGGTCGGCGGAACGGGACGGTCGGCGAGCACGAGGTCCAGCCGATGCACCGCGATCTCGGCAAGGAGGTCCGCCAGCGTGCCCTCCCGGCAGACCAGGCGGCCAGGCATGTCGAGGTGCAGGGCCGGTTCGACGAGGCGGTAGACGATGGATTTCGGCATCGAATCGGCAATGCCGATGCGAAACGGCAGGCCTCGGCGCAGGCTGCTGCCGTGCAGGACTTCGAGTATCTGGTCGCCGAGCGCGAAGATCTCCCCGGCCGGGCCGAGGATGCGCTCGCCGGCCTCGGTCAACTCCAGGCGTCGGCCGCGACGGCGAAACAGCGACACCCCGAGGCTGGCCTCGAACGTGCCCAGCTGTGCGCTGATCGCGTGCGGGGTCAGGCCGAGCAGCTTGCTCGCGCCGGCGATGGTGCCCACCTTCGCGACCATCCAGAAATAGCGCAAATGCTTGTAGTTGAGATCTTCCATCGAAGTTCGATCGAAAAAATGGATTTGTTTGTCAAAGATAGTCTACTTTTTGTCGCGCTGGCGTTTCGCTAAGCTGAAGTTCGCGTGCAGGCCCGACCGCCGCCTTCGCGCCGGGGGCGATCGACTACCCCGGCACCGAGCACCCTCACATCAAGGAGACTTCGCCATGCGCCACTATGAAACCGACAGCGCCCACGCCGCTGCCCGCATCATTGCCCTCGCCCTGCTGGCCGACGGTGGACTCGACCGCGCCGAACTCGAGACCCTCGCCCGCTCGCGACTGCTGGGCCGACTCGGCCTCGAGGGAAATGCCTTCGACGAGATCCTGCGCGATTACTGCGACGACCTGTTGTCGTCCACGCCCTATCTGGATGGCACGCGCCTGCAGCTCGAGGACGAGGTCGTCGACGCCTTGCTCGATGACATCCGCGACCCGGCGCTGCAGGCCGTATTGCTCGAGGCGATGCAACAGATCGTCAGCGCCGACGGTATCGAGAGCGAGCGCGAGGTCGACGTCCTCGCCAGCGCCCTGCGGCGGTGGGGGATCACGCCGGGCCCCGCGCCCGAGGCGTGGTCCATGCATTGAGCGGCGGTGACGATGCGCAGGGTGGCGTTGGCAATGCGCGAGGAGGCGTCTTGATCATGTCCGACGAAAAGAGTCTCAGGGAGAACGACAACCATCTCGGCGCCCGGGTGGACGACCCGCTGATCGATCGCCTGAACTGGGTGATCCGTCAGGCGATCCGCGTGCTCGCGGTGCTGATGGTGACGGTCATCCTCTGGAGCGTCGCCGACGTCGTGCTCGTGCTCTACGAGAAGCTGGCCGAGCCGCCCGTGATGCTGCTGGAACTGGACGACGTCTTCGTGGTTTTCGCGGCCTTTCTCGCCGTCTTGATCGCGATCGAGATCTTCGTCAACATCACCCTGTACCTGCGCGACGACGTCATCCACGTCAAGCTCGTCATCGCCACCGCGCTGATGGCGATCGCACGGAAGGTGATCGTGCTCGACCTGAGCACCCTCGAGCCGTCCTATCTTTACGGCATAGGCGTGATCGTGCTCGCGCTCGGCGTGACCTACTGGATGGTGTCGGCCAAACTGGGCGACTGAGGTCGGCTGCGTCGCCGGGGCCCGACCGGCGCTCCTGGCGACGCGCATTTCATTCGAACAGCGCGCCCACGCTCTGGCCGCTGTTGATGCGCTCGATAGCGGCGGCGAACAGCGGCGCCACCGTCAGCGTGGTGAGCTTGTCGAGTCGCTTCGCCGGCGGCAGGTACACCGTGTTCGTGACGACGATCGAATCGAGCTCGGCGTCGCGCAGGCGCTCGATCGCCGTGCCGCACAGCACGCCATGCACCGCGCCCGCGTGCACGCTGCGCGCGCCTGCGGCCTTGAGCGTGGCGACCGACGAGATCAGCGTGCCGCCGGTGGAGATCTCGTCCTCGAAGATCACGACGTCGCGCCCCTTGACGTCGCCCACCACCTCGCCGTGCTTGACGTCGGTGTCGCTGACGCGACGCTTGTCGATGATCGCCATCGGGATGCCGAGGCGCTCGGAAAAGCGGCCGACGCGCTTGGCGCCGCCGGCGTCGGTGGCGACGGCGACCATGTTGGCGAGGTCGTAATGCGAGCGGAAGTGCTCGGCGATGGTCGGGATCGCCGTCAGGTGGTCGACCGGCACGCTGAAGAAGCCGTGAACCTGGTCGGCATGCAGGTCCATCGTGAGCACGCGGTCGGCCCCGGCCGTCTTCAGCATGTCGGCGATCAGCCGACCGGTGATCGAGATGCGAGGCGCGTCCTTCTTGTCCGAGCGCGCGTACGAGTAGTACGGGATCACCGCGGTGATGCGCTGGGCCGAGGCGCTGCGCATGGCGTCGAGCGTGATCATCAGTTCCATGATGTGATCGCTGACCGGCTCGGTGAAGGACTGCACCACGTAGACGTCGCGGTCGCGCACGTTCTCCTGCACCTGGACGCGCAGGTTGTCGTTCGAGAAGCGCGAGATGTCGAGCCTGCCGAGGCGCAGGCCGAGGCGGTTGCAGATCTCGGCGGCAAGGTCGCGGCTGGCGTTGCAGGCAAAGATCTGGAGGTCGTGTTTCATCGCGGGGTCCTCGGGTGGCAGCGCTCGTGGCTCAAGGGGCGGGGTAGAGAAGGAAGGGAGCGCGGGCCTCGGCCCAGGCCGCCTCGTCCGGCGCGGCGACGGCGTCGAGCTCGGCAGGCGTCGCCGCCGCGTCGTCGACCCATTCGCGCAGGATGGGCGAGCCGTTGATCAGGTCTATCGCCAGGCGGTCGTTCTCGTACTCGTAGGGGAAGTCGCGCCAGAGCGGGTAGTCCGGCAACAGCCGGCGCAGCGCCTTGAAGGCCAGCGCCTGCACCCGCCACGGCCGGAAGGCGCCGTGCTCGTAGTGGGTCGGGTCCTCGACATGGATCTGTACGCCGTTGCACAGCGCGCCGGCGTGCTTGTGGAAGGTGGGCTCGAACCAGCACTCGCGCAGCACGCAGCCGGCGAGCCAGCCGGGGGCGAGTGCGCGCATCTCGGCGACGATCGCGCGCGCGTCGAAGTCCGGCGCGCCGAACAGCTCGAGCGGGCGGGTGGTGCCGCGGCCCTCGGACAGGGTCGTGCCCTCGAGCATCACGGTGCCGGCGTAGCAGCGCGCCATCGACAGGTTGGGCGCGTTCGGGCTGGGGTTGATCCAGCTGCGCTCGCCGAGCGGCCAGCCGTAACCGGGTCCGGCCTCGGGCTGCCAGCCGCGCATGGTGACGACCTCGCATTCGACGTCGAGCCGGCGCGCGGCGACGAACCAGTGCGCCAGCTCGCCCATCGTCAGGCCATGGCGCATCGGCATCGGTCCGGCGCCGACGAAGCTCTCCCAGCCCTCGCGCAGCAGCGTCCCCTCGACCGGACGGCCCGCGGGGTTCGGGCGGTCGAGCACCCACACCGCCTTGCCGTGGCGGGCGGCCTCTTCGAGCACGTAGCGCAGGGTGGTGATGAAGGTGTAGATGCGGCAGCCGAGATCCTGCAGGTCGACCAGCAGGACGTCGAAGCTGTCCATCATCGCCGCGGTGGGCCGGCGCACCTGGCCGTAGAGGCTGAACACCGGAATGCCGAGCAGCGGGTCGACGAAGTCGGCCGACTCGACCATGTTGTCCTGCTTGTCGCCGCGCAGGCCGTGCTGCGGGCCGAAGGCCGCCGACAGCCTGATGTCGGGCAGGGCGGCGAGGGCATCGAGCGAATGGCGCAGGTCCCGCGTCACCGATGCCGGATGGGCGAGCAGGGCGACGCGGCGGCCTGCGAGCGGGCGTCGCAGCTCGGCGTCCTCGAGCAGGCGATCGATGCCGAACTGGAGGCCGGCGCTCATGTCTTGGCGTCCGCCGTCGGCTTGGCCGTCGTCAGCACCATGGCGAAGCTGTCGCGGTGGTGGAAGTCGGGCGCGGGGGCGGGGTGATGCAGTGCCCAGTAGGACAGCGTGCCGTCGTCGGCCTCGACGACGGCGCATACGCCCACCTGCAGGTCGGTGCCGGGCGCGCAGGCGGGCAGTGCCTCGGCCGGCACGACGGCCTCGAGGGCGAGCCCTCCGGCGGTCTGCGAGCAGCTGATCCGGGGCGGCGGTCCGGTGTCTGCAGCCTCGTCGCGCTCGCGACAGGCAGCGAACGGGTAGGCGGCCCATTGGCCCGAGGGCGAGAGGTTGAATTCACGGTAAGCGGGCTCGCCCGGCGCGCCGATGAAGACCTCGAAACAGGTGTGCTGCCACAGCTCGTCGGCCGGGCCGGAGGGCTGCGGTGCCGGGATGCGCAATTTCGACGTGTCGGCTTCGAGCCTGAAATCGAAGGCGAAGCCGCCGTCGTCCAGCACGCGTGCCGAGACCCGCGCGGCGCTTACCGGCGTCTCGCCGGTCGTGGGGTGAGGGCGCAGGCCGACGGTGATGGTCGGGGCAGGAGGGCGGTCTGGAAAGGGACGGGTCACGGGGGCAGGTCGGGCGATTGAGGGTGGCGGTCGTTCGGCTGCGCGGATGTCGCGCCCGGTTCGCTTGCACCCGGGCCCGGCTCCTGCGGCAAGGTGGCAATGGTATCGCTTTCGCGCGGTGGTGCAGACCCCGCATGCGCGATCGGGCGCGCGCGGGGCGGATGTCGGTGCATGGATGGCGCAGTCGGCGCATGCTTGAATCGGCCCGCAGGCGGGGGCACACTCGGAGCCCATGCGCCTGCCCCCACTCGCCGTCATCGTGCTTGCCCAGCTGTTCGGGGGATCACTGTGGTTTTCGGCAAACAGCGCCGGCAGCGATCTGATGCGGGCGTGGGGCGTCGGCGTCGAGGAGATCGGCCAGCTCACCAATGCGGTCCAGTTCGGCTTCATCGTCGGCACCCTGGTCTTCTCGCTCACCGGGCTCGCCGATCGCTTTCCTGCCAGCCGCATCTTCGCCCTCAGTGCGCTGTTCGGGGCGTGCGCCAACGCCGGTTTCGCC
>JBFGUQ010000056.1:0-9747 GCA_041565515.1 Rhodocyclaceae bacterium
CCCTATCTGAAGCAGTTCCTGTCCGACCCGCGTGTGGTGGAGATTCCCCGCCTGGTCTGGTGGCCCATCCTCAACGGCATCATCCTCAATACCCGGCCGGCGAAGTCGGCGAAGAAGTACGCCAGCATCTGGATGGACGAAGGCTCGCCCCTGAAGGTGCACACGGAACGTCAGGCGAAGCTGCTGGCCGGCTACCTGGTAGCGGCCGGGCACGCCGATGTCGACGTCGCTTGGGCGATGCGCTACGGCGCACCATCCGTACCGGACACGCTCGATGCGATGCGCGCCAGGGGCTGCACGCGCATCCTCGTTCTGCCCCTCTACCCGCAATACGCGGCCAGCACCACGGCCAGCGTGATCGACGAGGTCGCACAGTGCCTCGGGCATTGGCGCAACCTGCCCGAGATGCGCTTCGTGCGCAGCTTCCACGACGATCCCGGCTACATCGCCGCGCTGGCGCAGAGCGTGCGGGATCACTGGAGCCGAAACGGCGAAGCGGACAGGTTGCTGATGAGTTTTCACGGCGTACCGCGACGCCTGCTCGAGTTGGGTGACCCCTACCACTGCGAGTGCCACAAGACCGGCCGGCTCCTTGCCGAAGCCCTGGCGCTGCCGCCCGAGCGCGTGCTGGTGACCTTCCAGTCCCGCTTCGGCAAGGCCGAATGGCTGAAGCCCTATACCCAGCCGACGCTGGAGAGCCTCGCCGCCCAAGGTGTCGGTCGCGTCGACGTGATGTGCCCGGGTTTCGTGTCGGACTGCCTCGAGACCCTCGAGGAGATCGGCATGGAATGCAAGGAGGCCTTCCTCGGCGCCGGCGGCAAGGTGTTTCACTACATTCCCTGCCTCAACGAACGCCACGACTGGATGGATGCACTCGCGCGGATCGCGCGCGACCACCTCGGCAACTGGCTGGCGCAGCCGGCACCCGAGGCCGACGCCCTCGCCGCGAGCCGCCAGCGCGCCCTCGAGCTCGGAGCGAAGGCGTGAGCGCCAACCTGCGCCTGATCCTGCGCTGGGCGCTCAATGCCGTCGCGCTGCTGCTGCTGCCCGAGCTGATCTCCGGACTGCGGGTCGACAGCTACACCGCCGCCCTCGTCACGGCGCTCCTGCTCGGCCTCGTCAATGCGCTGATCCGGCCACTGCTGATCCTGGTCACGCTGCCGATCACGCTGCTCAGCCTCGGCCTGTTCACCCTGGTCATCAACGGCCTGCTGTTCTGGGCCGTTTCCGGCCTCGTCGGCGGCGTGCACGTGGATGGTTTCTGGAGCGCCTTCTGGAGCGCCCTGCTCTACAGCCTGTTGACGTGGCTGGTCAATATCGCGATCGGCGACCCATCGGAGCGCCAAGTGCGCATCGTGGTCGGGCGCCGCGACCGCTTCTGAGCCGCGAAGGCGCGAGGACAGGCACAGGACTCGATTCGGTTCGTGCGGCCGAGAACCGGGGAGCGGAGCGCGGGCGCTCAGTCCTCGAGCAGTTGCAGGTCGAGGCCGCCGGTGGCGGTGTAGTCGCCGCGAACCGCCGGCGGGGCACCCTCGGCGGCGCGGCGGGCGATCTCGGCCATGCGCCGGACGACCACGGTGGAAACCACGCGATGGAAGCGCTCGAGCACTTCCTCGCTCGCAAGCGCAAGCGCCGCCGGGTTGATTTCGAGATAGGTCAGGGGCTGCAGCGACACCACCGTCATCATGTGGCGGTGCTCGAGGTGGTCGAGCCACGCCTGCACGCCGAAGAGCTCGCCGACGCCGAGCTGTATGACCCGACGTCCGTCGATCGATTCCTCCACCCGGCCATCGAGCACGATGCCGAAGCGCTGGTCGGAGGCACCCTCACGCATCAGCGTGACGTGTTCGTCGACCTTGCGCCATGAGCATATCCGCAACACCTCCCACAGCTCGACGTCCTCGAACTCGGTGAAGACCGCCAGCTTGCGCAGTTGCGTGAAGCGCTGCGTGTCGGGCGGCACGTACTTGTCGTCCAGGATCTTGTAGCGTACCGCGGCCAGATCCTTGGCGAAATCGGCGCCGTTGCGATAGCGCGAATACAGATCCTTTTCGAGCGCCTTGCGGATCACCGCATCCATCTGCTCCGGCACATCGGGGTTGAGCTGCGACACCGATGGCGGGTCGGCATTGATGATCTTGTACACCAGTTGCGCCGGGTTGGCCGCGCGAAACGGCAATCGACCGGTGAGCATGTGGAACAGCAGCACGCCGAGCGAATACAGGTCGGTCTTCTGGTTGAGCGGATAGCCCTTGATCTGCTCTGGACTCATGTAGGCCGGCGAGCCGACCCCCATGATGAAGGTCGAATCGGCCTCGATCTTCTTGCTGACGTTGAGCGCCAGGCCGAAGTCGGTGATCTTCACGTTGTCGTTGTCGTCGACCAGGATGTTGGCGGGCTTGATGTCGCGGTGGACGATCCCCTGCCGATAGGCGTGATCCAGCGCCATGCAGCACTTGAAGATGATGCCGATCGTGCGGTGGATCGGCAGCAGGTGCTCGAAGCTGCAGTAGCGCTCCAGCGAATCGCCGGGAAAGTACTCCATCACCACATAGGCCTGTTTGGGCTCGACCGAGGCGTCGAGAATGCGGATGATGTTCGGATGGTTGAGCCGGGTCGAGACGGCCTTCTCCGCCTTGAGCAGCTTGATCAGGCGGCGGTTCCACTTCGCCTCGTCCTTGACCTTGTCATCGAAGCGGACATGCTTGAGCGCGATCGGCTCCGCATACGCCGGATGTTCCGCAAGGTACACGGCAGCGGTCGCTCCGCGCCCGATCTCGCGCAGAATCCGGTACTCGCCAATCGTTTCTGGAACAGCGCTCATCTCGTTTGGGCAGCGGCTGCACGACACCTTCGATAAAACTAATTGTGGCACGAACGAGCGTGCACGCGTAGATCGGCAAACAAGCGACGGGACAGCCGCGCGGTTGTCTGCGCTTCACCCGCCATGCTTAAATCCGGCAGACCCGCCGGCTGTCCCGGCCAACTTCCGCCAACGGAGAATCGCCTTGAACCAAGCGGTTGAGCTTCTGATTCATGCCCGCTGGATTGTTCCGGTCGAGCCCGCCGGCGCCGTGCTCGAGAACCACTCCGTTGCCATTGCGAAGGGCCGTATCGTCGATGTCGTCACGCGCGAGGAGGCCCGCGCGCGCTTTCGAGCCGTGCGCGAGACCGAGCTCCCGGAACATGTCCTCATTCCTGGCCTGGTCAACCTGCATGCCCATGCCGCGATGAACCTGATGCGTGGCATCGCCGACGACCTGCCGCTGCTGCGCTGGCTGCGGGAGGCCATCTGGCCCGCCGAGAACCGACATGTCTCGGCGAGCTTCGTTCGCGACGGCACGCTGCTTGCGGCCGTCGAAATGCTTCGCGGCGGCGTCACCACCTGCAACGACATGTATTTCCATCCCGAGGCTGCCGCCGAGGCCTTCGACCTTGCCGGAATGCGCGCGGTGCTCGGCGTGGTCGTGCTCGACTTCCCCACCCCCTATGCCAGCGACGTCGACGACTATCTTCGCAAGGGGCTCGCCACGCGCGATCGCTGGCGCGGTCATCCGCAGATCTCGTTCTCGATCGCGCCGCATGCGCCGTACACGGTATCCGACGCTAGCTTCTCGCGCGCCGTCGTGCTCGCCGAAGAACTCGGCCTGCCGATTCATGTTCACGTGCATGAGACCGCACACGAGATCGCCGAATCGATCTCGGCCCACGGCATGCGCCCGCTCGCCCGCCTGGCGCAACTCGGGGTGCTGGGCGAGAACCTCATCGGCGTACATGCGGTGCATGTCGACGATTCCGATCTCGCCTTGCTCGTCCGCTACGGCTGCAGCATCGCGCACTGCCCCACCTCGAACATGAAGCTCGCCAGCGGGATCTCTCCGGTCGGCCGCCTGCTCGGCGCCGGTCTGCGCGTGGGGCTCGGCACCGATGGAGCGGCCAGCAACAATCGCCTCGATCTGTTCCAGGAAATGCGCCACGCGGCCCTGCTGGCCAAGGTCAGTTCGCTCGACGCCACCGCGGTGCCGGCCCACACCGCGCTGCGGATGGCGACCCTGTCAGGCGCCGAGGCCCTGGGCCTGGAGCACGAGATCGGTTCGATCAGCGCGGGGAAGTGCGCGGACCTGTGCGCGGTCGATCTGGGCGGCCTGCTCGCCCGCCCGTGCTTCGACCCTGTCTCGCACCTTGTTTACGTCGCCGGCCGGGAGCAGGTCTCACATGTCTGGGTCGAGGGCAAACCCCGCGTAGACAAAGGGCTTCCGCTGTTGCAAATTAACGACACGGAATTGCTCAGAATCGCCGGCGTATGGCAAACTAAGCTCGCTAATTGAACTGGATATAGTGGTTCGAACCCACGCGAAGGCGGCAGCTTAGGCTGTTCTACTTCTCCATTGCACTGGCAATTCCGGCGACTCGCCTTTCAAAGAGGAAACCATGATCAAACAAACCAAGAATCAGATGCTCATGCTGGCCGCCATCGCCTCGATCGGCCTGTCTGCTCCTGCCGTTCAGGCGCAGGTCAAGGACGTCGTGGTCGACGGCAAGGGCGAGATTCCCTACGCTATCGATTCGCGTAATGTCGTTGTCCGTAGCGGAAGCGGCCTGTGCTGGCGCACCGGCAGCTGGAGCCCGGCTGCCGCCGGCTCCGCCATGGCCGGCCAGTTCCCGGCCGGCTGCGAATGCGACAGCGACATCGTGCCGAAGGACAAGTGCGTGGCCCCGGTTGCCGCTGCCCCGGCTCCCGCCCCGGCCCCGGCCCCGGCGCCGAAGCCCACGGCTGAGAAGATCAAGCTCTCCGCCGACGCCCTGTTCGACTTCGACAAGGCTGTCCTGCGTCCGGAAGGCCGCGCCAAGCTCGACGACCTGGCTGCCAAGTCCAAGGCCGTCAAGCTCGAAGTGATCCTCGCCGTCGGCCACACCGACCGCCTCGGTTCCGACGCCTACAACCAGAAGCTGTCCGAGCGCCGCGCCGCCGCCGTGAAGACCTACCTGGTGTCGAAGGGCGTCGAAGCCAACCGTGTCTACACCGAAGGCAAGGGCGAGAAGCAGCCCGTGACCGGCATGAAGTGCGACAACGTCAAGGGTCGCAAGGCTCTGATCGACTGCCTGCAGCCGGATCGCCGCGTCGAAGTGGAAGTGATCGGCTCGAAGTAATTCGCGCCCCGCTTCGCAAAAGCCCTGCCTCGGCAGGGCTTTTTCATTTTCGCCTCCGGAACCCCGTTCGGGAGAGCAAGTCTCAGCGACCAACTGCCAGACGAGAGAGAGAGCCGATGAGCACGATCAACGCCGACCCCGCAGAATTGCAGAAATTCAGCGACCTCGCCCACCGCTGGTGGGATCCCGCATCCGAGTTCAAGCCTCTGCACGAGATCAATCCCTTGCGCCTCGGCTGGATCGACGGCAAGGCCGCGATTGCCGGCAAGGCGGTGCTCGACGTCGGCTGCGGCGGAGGCATCCTGTCCGAATCGATGGCCTCGCGCGGCGCCCAGGTCACCGGTATCGATCTCTCCGAGAAGGCCCTGGGTGTGGCACGGCTCCACCTGTTCGAGAGTGGCCTGAAGGTCGATTACCAGCTCACCAGCGCCGAATCCTTCGCGGCGGAGCACCCGGGCCGTTTCGATGTCGTGACCTGCATGGAAATGCTCGAGCACGTCCCCGATCCCGCGAGCACGATCGCGGCGTGCGCACGCCTCGTCAAACCAGGCGGCCACGTGTTCTTCTCGACCCTCAACCGCAACCTCAAGGCCTACGTGCTGGCGATCATCGGCGCCGAATACGTGCTCAACCTCTTGCCGCGCGGAACGCACGAATACGCGAAATTCATCAAGCCGTCGGAAATCACCCGTTACTGCCGCAACGCCGGACTCGACACCCAGGCGCTGATCGGCATGAGCTACAACCCGCTCACCAAGGTCTATTCGCTGGGCCGCGACACCGACGTGAATTACCTGGTGCACACCCGGCGCACAGCCTAGGCGAACGAGCCGTCGGGCACCCCGAAACGCCTCCCGCAGCCGTCTGCTGGGCCCGGCAGACCAGACGAGGCGTCGCTCGGCCACCGCGGTTCGCCACTTCAATCTGCGCCCGCCGAGATCGTCAGTGCCTGCGCTCACGATGCTCGAAGCGCAAAGCGCGCAGCTTTCGTCTCACCAGGCCGATCGTGGTGAGGAGCAGGTTCCCGAGCGTCAGCGGCACGAGCGTCGGCAGGCTGTGTCCTTGCCGGTAGCCCGGATTCGCCTGCAGGAAGAAACGAACATCCGGCTTGCGGCTGGTCCGCCAGAACGTGGTCTCGTCCTCGCCGTCTCGCGTGATCGACCCGCCCACACGGATGTCGGGATCGTCCGGGCCCAGTTGACGGTCGCCGAACGCATCGGCGAGGTCGCGCATGAAGGCCCGGATTCGCGGCGGGGTCGCCCGCCGATGGCTCGGGTAGATCTCGTGAAAGCGACCGGACAGCACGTGAAAACTGGACGGATGCACCAGCACGCAGAAGAACCATACGTTCTCGAACGGGTGCGCCAGCTTGTAGCGAATCGCTTCCCTGAAGCCGAACCCGAAGGTCGCGCCACCCCCACGGTACTGGCGGAGAATGCCGGCCTCCCCACGAAAGACGGTATGCACGCCGTCTTGAAGCTCGACATCGTAGAGGTGCACCGCGCAGTAGCCGACCGCCTCTCCAGCCGCGTTCCGGATCACTTGTATGCGCGTCCAGCGCGCGGGCGGGTTCGTCACCTTGCGCTCGAAGCGCTCGCGTTCCGCACCGACGAAGATGCGCTCGTAGAGGCCGAACAACTCGTCGCTCAGCCGCGCCCGCGCGGAGTCGTCGAGGTTTCCCATGCTTACGACCTCGCGTCGGCAACCGCGTCTCATCGACGACCTCCGCACCAGCATCCAGTCATTCTACGCGGTGCTCTCCGCCCCGCGCGCCGACGGTCCGGTCTGCTCTTGCCGCTGCGGTGCATTCACACCCGGCCGCAGCCGGCACGAGGGCCCGCGGTAGCGTCAGGCGAGGCCCCGGGCGCACACCCCCCTCGTTCGCGATGGACGAAGGCACCGGCCGGGCACCCGTGCTTGCGATCCCGATCGATCGCTGCAAGAATCAATTGCCGCTTCGGACGCGCACAGCCGCCTCGTCCGCGACGAAGATGTGTCGCCGCGCGGGGCGGTTGCGGCACGACCGGAGCATTCCAGTAGCAGCCCACGGCAAAGAGGAGCATGACATGAGCACGAAGGAAGAATTCGTACGCGAGATGCACTCCAAGCTCGATCAATGGAACGCGGAGATCGATGTGCTGGCGGCAAAGGCCAGGGTCGCCGAAGCACAAGCGCGGGCCGATTACCAAAGGCAACTGGAGGAGTTGCGCAGCGAGCGCGACAAGGCGCGGCAAAAGCTCGAGGCGCTCGAGTCCGCGAGCGAGGGAGCCTGGCAGGATCTCAAGGACGGGGTCGAGCGGGCCTGGGACTCCGTCAGCCAGGCGGTACGCTCAGCAACCTCGCGATTCAAGTAAGCCGCGCGGCCCCGCCGATCGGGCCATCCCCTTCCCCCTGAACAGCAGGAGATCAAGCATGGCAAACGAGGGCTATCACGAGCCGGTGGACGCGCTCAGTCCGGAGACGCGCGACATGCACCGGGCGATCGTCTCGCTGATGGAAGAACTCGAAGCGGTGGACTGGTACAACCAGCGCGTCGATGCCTGCGAGGACCCCGAACTCAAGGCGATCCTGCGGCACAACCGCGACGAGGAAAAGGAGCACGCCGCCATGGTGCTGGAGTGGATCCGCCGCCGTGACCCGTGCTTTTCCGGCGAGCTGAAGGAATACCTCTTCACCGACAAGCCGCTCACCCACGACTGACGCGGGTAGGCCGGAATCGACACCCGGCCTCGAGTCGTCCAGGGCCGGGTGGGGTGCCCCGGCCCTGGACGCGGGTTGCTGCGCCCTGCCATTCCGGTCGCCGGTCAGGCGTCCTCGAGAATCAGCACCACCAGCTCCTTGGGGCCGTGTGCGCCATAGGCGAGGGTCTGCTGGATGTCGGCCGTCTTCGATGGGCCGGACACGAGCAGCGCGTTGGTCGGCAGCCCCTCGGACCAGCTTTGCGCCTGCATCACCTGGTAGAGATTGTCGTGCACCTCGCTCGCCTTCAGCAGCGCGATGTGCAGCGGCGGCACCAGGCTCATCAGCCGCGGCTCGGCCGGCGTCGGCCACAGCACCAGGCTGCCCGTCGCCGCGATTCCGCCGAGCGTACCGGTGAGGCTCGCCGGCGTGGCGAAGAAAAGCTCGTCCTTCCATTCCTCGACCGGCCGGTCGTAGGCCTTGAGCCGGAGCGGGCTGCCCTTCTCGGCGAGATAGCCTGCGAACTGCTGACCGTGCGCGGTGGAGGGCGAGATCAGCAGCTCGTCGATGCCTCGCGCGGCGAGCATCGCCTCGACCAGCGCCGGCCAGTCGGCCACCGTGGTCGGCCTGGTCTCGCCATGGACCGCTTCGATCAACTCGCGCAGCCGCGGAATGCGTTGCTCGGGCGGGTACTTCCATGGTTCGGTAACCAGCGCCTCGTCATAGTCGTCGGCAAGCGGCGTCGTGCCCTCGAGGCTCGTCCTGAGTTTGGCGAGGATGCGCTCCTTGGCGTTCATTCATTCTTCTCCCAGGTGATCGCGGGCCAACTCGTGCAGGGTTCTTGCAGCAGGTTTGGGGGCACTGTGATTCTCGGTCCAGGGGCCGATCTTCCCCGGCATCAGTCCGCCGAGTCGCGTCGCCGCCAGGCTGAACGCCCGATACAGGCGCGGCGACGTGTTGAGCTTGCGCCAACCCTTCCACGCCAGGCCCTCCGTGCGCGAGTACTTGCTGCCCTGGCCGCGCATGTGTCGCGGCGCGTCGTCCGGCGCACGCACGTTCTCCTCGCGCAGCCGTCGCAGGATGGCGGGTATGGGTATCTTCACCGGACAGACTTCGCCGCACGCGCCACACAGGGACGATGCGCTGGGCAGGTCCTTGGTCTGCTCGAGCCCGAGCATGTGCGGCGTGATGATCTTGCCGATCGGGCCCGGATACACCGTGCCGTAGGCATGGCCACCGATGCGCGTATACACCGGGCAGTGGTTCATGCAGGCGCCGCAGCGGATGCAGTTCAGCGTCTGGCGCAGCTCGCTGTCGGCAAAGGCCTGGCTGCGGCCGTTGTCGAGCAGCACGAGATGAACCTCCTTCGGGCCGTCGAACTCGTCGTCCTTGCGCGGGCCGGAGATCACGTTCACATAGGTGGTGATCGCCTGGCCGGTGGCCGAACGCGTCAACAGCGACAGCAAGGGCACGACGTCGCGCAGGTTCTCCACCACCTTCTCGATGCCGGTGACCGCGATGTGCACCGGCGGCACGGTGGTCGACATCCGTCCGTTGCCCTCGTTTTCCACCAGCAGCAGGGAGCCGGTCTCGGCGATGGCGAAGTTGACCCCGGATACACCGATGTCTGCCTCGAAGAACTTGCGCCGCAGCGTTTCGCGCCCCATGCGGATAAGGCGGTCGACGTCCTCGGTATAGTCCTCCTCGAGCTTTTCATGGAAGAGCGACGCCACCTGGCCGACGTTCAGGTGAATCGCCGGCATGATGATGTGGGAGGGCTTCTCCTTGCGCAGCTGGACGATGAATTCGCCCATGTCCGACTCGAGGCAGTCCACATCGCGGGCCTCGAGGAAATGGTTCATCTCCATCTCCTCGCTCACCATCGACTTGCCCTTGATCACGTGCTTCGCTTCGTGC
>JBFGUQ010000057.1:0-9570 GCA_041565515.1 Rhodocyclaceae bacterium
CCAGGTCGCGCTCATCTGCCTGCTCGCCCACGTGGGGAGCTTCGTTCCAGCCGACGCGGCGGAGCTCGGCCCGCTCGACGCCATCTTCACCCGCATCGGCGCCTCCGACGACCTTGCCTCCGGACGCTCGACCTTCATGGTGGAGATGACCGAGGCCTCGGCCATCCTGCACGGTGCCACCGAACACAGCCTGGTGCTGATGGACGAGATCGGCCGCGGCACGTCGACCTTCGACGGCCTGGCACTGGCCTTCGCGATCGCCCGCCAGTTGCTGGAGAAGAACCGCAGCCTGACCCTGTTCGCCACCCACTATTTCGAGCTGACCCGCCTCAATGCCGATTACCCGGAGTGCGCCAACGTGCATCTGGACGCGGTCGAACACGGCCACCGGATCGTCTTCCTGCATGCACTCGAGGAGGGCCCGGCCAGCCAGAGCTATGGAATCGAGGTCGCGGCCCTGGCAGGCATCCCGGCCGGCGTGGTGCGCGACGCCAAGCGCCGGTTGCGGGCGCTCGAGAACAGGGAGATCGGCACCGGGCCGCAGGCGGACCTGTTCGCCTGCCTGCCGGAACCGGAATCCACGCCCTTGTCCCATCCCGTGCTGACCGCACTCGCGGAGCTCGACCCCGACGCCCTGAGCCCGCGCGAGGCGCTCGAGCACCTGTACACGCTGAAACGGCTCGCTTCATGAGCACGCCGATCGATATCTCCGAGCAAGCCGGCGTCCGCTACCTGCATTTCGGTTCCGACTGGATCCAGGGCGCGATGCGCATCCGCAAGCCGCACGCGCTGGAGCTCGCCTACACGCGAGAGATGATGGCCGGGCTGCTCCTGCGCGAGGGCCTCGAGGACGGCGGCGAGCAGTGGCCGCGCAACGTGCTGATCATTGGCCTGGGCGCGGCCTCGCTGACCAAGTTCGTCTATCGGCACTGCCCGCGGGCACGCATCCGCGTGGTCGAGATCGTGCCTGGCGTGGTGGCGGCGGCGCGGCAGTTCTTCCGCCTGCCACCTGAAGACCCGCGGCTGTCGATCCACATCGGCGATGGCGCCCAGTACGTGCTCGAGAAGACCGCCCGCTTCGACTACATCCTCGTCGACGGCTACGACCGCAATGCCCGCGCCGGCGCCCTCGACACCCCGGCCTTCTATATCGCCGTGCGCGCACGACTGTCGGATCGCGGCCTGATGGCAGTGAATCTGTTCGGGCGCTCGCGAGGATACAAGAGCAGCCTCGAACGCATCGTCGATGCCTTCGAAGACCGTGCCATCGCCTTCCCCTCCTGCGACAGTGGCAACGTGGTCGCCTTCGGCGCCGCCGGCGACACGGTCGAACGTGGCGCTGCCGAGTTGCGCGCGCGTGCCCAGGCCCTCAAGGAGGCAACCGGGCTCGACCTGCTGCCCACCGTCACCCGGCTGGAACAGGCCGGATCGCTGCCCGGCGGCAGCCTGATCCTCTGACGATGCTGTTCGGAACAGGCACTGCCGCGTTATTGTCTACCCGCGTACCATTCCGCCACGGAGCCGGAACCCCATGACCACCTTCATTCTCACGCTCATCATCGTAGGCGTCGTCGTGGCCGCAATGGCCATCGGCGTCATCCTGGGCCGCAAGCCGATTGCAGGAAGCTGCGGCGGCCTCGGCCGGTTCGGCCTGGACTGCGATGGTGGCTGCGACAATCCATGCCCGAAGCGCAAGGCCGAACTGCAGGCCCGCGCCGGGCACCACGGCTGAGCCACAGCACAAACCGACATTCAACAAGGAGAAGCCATGCTGCATTCCCTGCTCGTCAAGGATTACATGATCGGCGACCACCTCGCCTTCCGCCCCGAGATGGACGTGCTCAAGGCGATTCACCTGCTGCTCGAGCATCGGCTCACCGGCGCGCCGGTGGTCGATGGCGAGGATCGACTGATCGGTTTCCTGTCCGAGAAGGACTGCCTCAAGGTCGCCCTCGACGCCTCCTACTTCAAGGAGCAGGCCGGGCCGGTCAGTGAGTACATGACCAGGGATATCACCTCGCTCGAGGGCGATGCCAGCCTGATCGACGCCATCCAGCTCTTCCTGAAGAACCACTACCGCTGCCTGCCGGTCGTCGAAGGCGCGCGCCTGATCGGTCAGCTTTCGCGCCGCGACATCCTCGTCGGGCTGGAACGCATGCGCTGAGCGCTGGGGAAACGCGACCGGCCCAGGCCGCGACAGCAGGCGGGAGGCCTCTCACCTCCCGCCCGTGATCACGCCGCCGCGACCTCCGGCTCGGGCGGCAGCCACAGGCAAACGCCCTTGTTCGCCTCGGCGATCGCCGCAAGAACCTCGTCGTGCGCCTGCAACTCCACCTCGTCGGCCCGCAGCACCTTCATCGGCACGCGTACGACGGGTGTGGTGCCGCCCTCGTGCTGCTTGGGCGCCGGCTCTTCCTCCAGCGCCATGATCAGGCTCTCCTGCCCACGGGTCATCGCCAGATAGACCTCGGCCAGCAGTTCCGCGTCGAGCAAGGCGCCGTGCAGGGTGCGCTGGCCGTTGTCGATTTGGTGGCGATCGCAAAGCGCGTCCAGCGAGGCCTTCTTCCCCGGGTTCTGCTCCTTGGCCATCTTCAGCGTATCGATCACCCCGGCACAAATGCGGTTCAGCCTGGGCAGGCCGGCCAGGTCGAGTTCGTTGTCGAGGAATCCGACGTCGAAGCTGGCGTTGTGGATGACCAGTTCGGCGTCACGCACGAAAGCCTCGAACTCGCCCGCGATGTCGGCGAACTTCGGCTTGTCGGCGAGGAACTCCTCGGTGATGCCGTGCACCGCCACTGCCTCGGCGTCGATGCTGCGCCCAGGGTTGATGAACACATGGTAGTGGCGGCCGGTGAGGCTGCGATTGACCAGTTCCACGCAGCCTATTTCGATCACCCGGTCGCCATTGCGCCAGTCCAGGCCGGTGGTTTCGGTATCGAGCACGATCTGTCGCATGTCGCCCCCTTATTGCTTCGTTGATTGAGTCGTCGCGAGACGATGCCAGCCCGAGGGCTCAGCCCTCGACGGCGGCGCCGGCCTTGCGCGTGGCGTCGACGCCGCGGCGGGCGAGTTCGTCGGCGCGCTCGTTCTCGGGATGCCCGGAGTGCCCGCGCACCCACAGCCATTCGACCTGGTGACGACCGGCGGCCGCGTCCAGTTCGCGCCACAGGTCGGCATTCTTTACCGGTTCCTTCGCGGCGGTTTTCCAGCCGCGGGCCTTCCAGCCATGGATCCACTCCGAGATGCCTTTCTGCACGTACTGGCTGTCGGTATGGACGCGCGCCCGTACCGGACGCTTGAGCGAATTCAGCGCCCGAATGACCGCCAGCAACTCCATGCGATTGTTGGTGGTGGCCGGTTCGCCGCCCCAGACTTCCTTTTCATGCGGGCCGGAGCGCAGTATTGCGCCCCAGCCACCGGGGCCGGGATTGCCGCTGCAGGCGCCGTCCGTGTAGATATCGACTTCTTCCATCTAGTGGATCTTCCTTGCCTCGCCGCTGCGCTGCGCAACGGTGGAGAGCCTCTTCGCCGAAGCCTTGCGCTCACGCCAGTGCGGAGTGATCAGCCGCATGCCCTGTACACGCTTGACGCCATGCATGACGTAGCTGCCACCCAGCACCGGCCACCAGCGCGGCCCGGCCTTGTCCATGAAACGCCAGCGATCGAGCCACTTCGTGGTCGAAACCGCCGGCGCGTAACAGCCGAACCGGCTCGACTGCGTCTCGAAACCGAGCAGCGTCAGCCAGTCCTTGATGCGCATCGCCGAGCGATACTGCCCACGCCAGGGAAACGCAGCGCGACGACGCGCTGCCAGGCGGCGCAGCCCCCAGAAGCTGTAGGGATTGAAGCCGACCACGACGACGCTGCCCTCGGGCACCAGCACGCGCTCCACCTCGCGCAGGACGTGATGAGGATGCGGCGAAAACTCGAGCACGTGAGGCAGCAGCACCAGGTCCAGACTGGCGGTGGCGAACGGAAGTTCGTGCGCGTTTGCCAGCACGCTGGCGACCCCGCCGCGCGCGCAGCGGAAGCGGAACGGCATGCGATTGGCGCGCAGCAGGTCGATCGACGACAGGCTCAACTGCACCGCGTTGTAGCCGAAGATGTCGGCGACGACGGCGTCCACTTCAGCCTGCTCCCAGGCAAGCGCATAGCGGCCCTGCGGCGTATCGAACCAGTCCGTCAGATCGGGCATTGACATCGGCGCTCAGGGTCTCACAATTTCTCGGATGGACATTATCCCTCTTCCCGCCTTCCGCGATAACTACATCTGGTTGCTGCACGACGATCGCCACGCCGTCGTGGTCGACCCCGGTGACGCAGTCCCGGTCAGGCAATATCTGGCCAGGCAGGGCCTGCGCCTCGCCGCCATCCTGGTCACCCACCACCACCCGGATCACGTCGGCGGCCTTGCCGAACTGCTCGCGGCCGCGACGGTGCCGGTATTCGGCCCGGCCGCCGAGAACATCGAGGGTGTCACCCGGCCAGTCGCCGAGGGCGACACCGTCAGGCTGGACGAACTCGGCGTCGAGCTCTCGGTCCTCGACATCCCCGGCCACACTTCGGGCCATGTCGCCTACTATGCTGCGGGCCTGGGCGCGGTGTTCTGTGGCGACACGCTGTTCTCGGCCGGCTGCGGCCGCCTGTTCGAAGGCACCCCGCCGCAGCTGGCCGCTTCACTGGCGAAGCTCGCCGCGCTGCCGGACGAAACCCGGGTCTACTGCACGCACGAATACACGCTTTCCAACCTGGCCTTCGCCCGCGTGGCGGAACCGGACAATGCCGAGCGCGACGAGTGGGCGAGCCGATGCGAAGCCCTCCGCGCGGCCAACCAGCCGACGCTGCCGAGCACGATCGGCCGCGAGAAGGCGATCAATCCTTTCCTGCGCTGTGATCGACCGGGCGTGGTGCGCGCAGTCGCGGCCAGAGCCGGCACCGCGCCACGCGACCCCATCGCCTGCCTGGCCGCGTTGCGCGCCTGGAAGGACGTGTTCTGAGAACCGCGGCCATGCGCGGTGCAGATGATCCGCTCGGAGCGGCTGCGCGAGGCACGATCCAAGGCGGGAATCGGCGGGCCTGGAGGATGGATATCGGGCGGCGGATTCGAAATTGACGCCACTGCCGTCGGATGGCTAGACTTGCGCGCTTTGCCGGCAGACATCCACCCATGGCTAGACGCCTCTCCATGCTGGTCGCCCTGCTTGCCATGGCAAGCATGCTGCCGTCGCCGGCTGCGCTGTCCCAGGAACTGCCATCGCCCGCTGTCGAGCCGCTGCCACTCGCCGCGAGCGACCTTGCGCCCGCACCCGAGCGTGTGCTGACGCTGGACCTGACGCGCGACGCCAACGATATCTGGGACCGCATCCGCCGCGGCTTCAGCATGCCCGACCTCGACAGCGAACGCGTCACCGACCAGCAGCTCTTCTACCTCAACCGCCCCGGCTTCCTGAAGCAGGTCTTCGCACGTGGCGGGCGCTACCTTTACCACATCGTCGACGAGCTCGAACGCCGCGGCATGCCGACCGAACTTGCCCTGCTGCCCATGGTCGAGAGCAGCTACAACCCGCTCGCGTACTCGCGCGCCCACGCCTCGGGCCTGTGGCAGTTCATCCCGTCCACCGGCAAGCACTACAACCTCACCCAGGACAACTGGGTCGATGAACGCCGCGACGTGATCGCCTCGACCAACGCCGCGCTGGACTACCTGCAGACGATCTACGAGATGCATGGCGACTGGCATCTCGCCCTCGCCTCGTACAACTGGGGCGAGGGATCGGTGCAGCGCGCCCTGCGCCGCAATGCCGACGAGGGACTGCCCGGCGAGTACAGTCACCTGCGCATGCCCGAGGAGACACGCAACTACGTGCCCAAGCTGCAGGCGATCAAGAACATCGTGTCACAGCCCGAGCTGTTTCACCTCGAACTGCCCTATGTGGCGAACGAGCTCCACTTCGTCACGGTCGATGCGCCAGCCGGCATCGACCTGGCCGCGGCAGCCAGGTCCGCCGACCTGCCGCTGGACGAGTTCCTGGCGCTGAACCCGGGCTTCAACCGCCCGGCGATCACTTCGCCGGGGCAATCCTTCGTCGTACCCGCAGACCGTGCCCGGCGCTTCGAGGCGCGCATGGCCGAACTGGAAGAGGCTGGCCAGGGCTGGCGGACCCACCTGCTCGAGCCGGGCGAGGGCCTCGCCGAGGTCGCTCGGCGCCACGGCCTGACGCTGGCGCAGCTGCGCCAGCTCAACGGCCTGAGCGACGGCAGCGCGGTCGCGCCTGGCCACGCCCTGCTGGTGCCCGATGGCATCGATCCGGAAGGGGCCCTCGAGGTCAGCCGCCTGCTGCCCTTTGCCGGTCGCGGTGCCCGCCAGCAGGGCCTGCGGCTCAAGAGCAGTGGCAGCGCCGGGCTGAAGGCGCCGACGTCGACGAGCTCAGGCACGAGCAGGGCTGCCCTTCCATCCCCGGGCAAGAACACCAAGGCCGTCGCGGGCAAGAAGGCGGCCGCGCCCAGGTCTCCCCCATCGGCAAGGGCGAAGGCACCGACGCAGAAGCCGGCTGCCACCAAGCCCAAGAGCGCCACGACAAAGCCGAAACCGGAGGCGACCAAGGCCCGGCCCTGAGCCCAGGGCGCGCGCCGCGCAGCCGCGCATGGTCGGCTGGTGCGCCCGTATCAGGACCCGGTGTGCGGCCAGTGGCAAGCCACCCGCCGCGCCTGGCCGAACTCCGTCACCGACGGATAGCTGAGCCGGCATACGTCCGTGGCGCGTGGGCAGCGCGGATGAAAATGACAACCAGCGGGCGGATCGAGCGGCGAGGGCAGATCGATCGCAGCGCCTGCGCTGCGCGCCTCGCCCGGAGCAGCCTCGCCGCCGATGCGGGGTATCGCCGCCATCAAGGTCCGGGTGTAGGGGTGGGCCGGTGCCCGCAGCACGCGCTCGACCGGCCCTTCCTCGACGATGCGGCCGAGATACATCACAGCGACGTCGTCGGCGAGATACTCCACCACGGCGAGGTTGTGCGTGATGAACAGATAGGCGAGACCACGCTCGCGCTGCAGTTCGCGCATCAGGTTCAGCAGCTGGGCCTGCACGGACACGTCGAGCGCACTCGTCGGCTCGTCGCACACGATCACCCGCGGCTTCACCGCGAGCGCGCGCGCAATGGCAATGCGTTGTCGCTGCCCGCCGGAGAACTCGTGTGGATAGCGCCAGCGCATGTCGGCCGACAGGCCGATGCGTTCGAGCAGCTGGTCCGCAGCGCGACGTCTGGCCGTCGCGTCGGCCTCGACGCCGAGGCTGTGCATCCCCTCTTCCAGGATGTCGCCGATGCGCATGCGCGGATTGAGCGAGGCGAAGGGGTCCTGGAACACCATCTGGACCGCCTGGCGCATCGGCTGCAGCGCAGCAGCCGCCAGCCCGGTGACGTCCTCCCCGTCGAGGAAGACATTGCCCGCGGTGGGCGCGACGAGCTGCAGGATGGCCTTGCCCACCGTCGTCTTGCCACAGCCCGACTCCCCCACCAGCGCCAGCGTGCGACCGGGCACGAGGTTCAGGCTGACGCCGTCGACCGCCCGCACCTGGCCCACGACTCGTCGCAGGATGCCCTTGCGCACGGGAAAGTGCACCGCGAGGTCTCGCACTTCGAGCACCGGCTGCCCGGCGCGGCGGTGCAAGACACCTGCTCCCCTGTCGGGCAGGCGGTCGAGCGCCCGCGGCACGCTCACGCCCTCGTACAGATGACAGCGCACGGCCTGCGAGCCGAGCCGATGCCAGCCCGGTGCTTCGTCGTCGCAGCGGTCGAAGGCCGCAGGGCAGCGCTCGGCAAAGCGACAGCCGTGGAATTCGCGGTCGAGCGCCGGCACGCTGCCGCGCGGCGCATCCAGTTCGCCACCGCGCCGGGCAGCCGTGGGCAGGGCCGCGAACAGCTTGCGCGAATACGGGTGCAGGGGCGTGGCGAAGAAAGCCTCGCGCGGGCCGGTCTCGACGATCTGGCCGGCGTACATCACGCCGACGCGATGCGCCATCCTCGCCACCACGCCGAGATCGTGCGTGATCAGCAGCATGCCCATGCCCCGCTCGGACTGGATGCGCGCGAGCAGTTCGAGCACCTGCGCCTGGATCGTGACGTCGAGCGCGGTGGTGGGCTCGTCTGCAACCAGAAGATCGGGGCGACCGGCCAGGGCCATCGCGATCATCACCCGCTGCTTCATGCCGCCGGAAAACTGGAATGGGAAGTCGCGCAGGCGCTTGACCGGATCGGGAATGCCGACCGCCTCGAGCAGCGCGCAGGCAGCGGCCTCCGCTTCGGACCCGGTCACGCCATGCCGCGCCAGCGCCTCGATGATCTGCGCACCTACGGACATCACCGGGTTGAGACTGGTCGAGGGCTCCTGGAAGATCATTCCGATGTGTCCGCCCCGCACGCGTCGCATCGCCGCCTCGGGCAGGGCGAGCAGGTCCTCGCTGCGCAGCCGCACGGCGCCGCCGACGATGCGGCCGGCGTCGGGCAGCAGGCGCGTCAACGCCAGCGCCGTCATCGACTTGCCGCAACCGGACTCTCCGAGCAGGGCGAAGGTCTCACCCGCTGCAATCGAGAACTCCACACCGTCGACAGGCACCACCGGACCGGCGGCGGCATCGATGACGACGCTCAGCGCGGAAACCTCGAGCAGGGGGCGATGCGGATCGGGAACTTGGGGACGGGAAGGCTCGGTGCTCGTCTGGAGCATGGGATTTCGGGGACCTTGGCGAAGCGGGCTGCATCGTGACTGCCGGCATGGCCGGATGCGTGCCGGCAGCGGAAACAAAAAAGGCCGCTCACGCGGCCTGCGATCGATCAGTGATGATGTCCGCCTGCGCCGTGCACATGGCCGTGCGCGATTTCCTCGGCCGTCGCCTTGCGCACCTCGGCCACCGTGACATCGAAAACCAGGGCGATACCGGCCAGCGGGTGGTTGCCATCGACCACGACCTTGCCCTCGGCGATGTCGGTGATGCGGTAGACCATTTCCTCTTCGCTGTCGTCGGCCACACGCTCGAAGCTCATGCCGACCTCGATGTTGTCGGGAAAGAGCTTGGCATCCTCGACCAGGATCAGTTCCTCGTCGTAGTCGCCGAAAGCGTCCTCGGGCTGCAGCTTCACCTGGAGCGTGTCGCCCGTCTTCTTGCCGTGCAGGGCCTCTTCGAGCATCGGGAAAATGCCGTCGTAACCCCCGTGCAGATACACCAGCGGGTGCTGACCATCGTCGATGATGGCGCCGTCCGGGTCGCGCACGGTGTATTGCAGCGTCACGACGCTATTTTTTGCGATTTCGGTTTGCATTGTTCGGTTCCAGTTCCTTGACCAATTCGAAGACCGCAGCCGCATGGCCGCGGGGCACAACGTCGTAGAGCGCGTGGCGTATGGTTCCCTGCTTGTCGATGATGAAGGTCGATCGCCGCACGCCCATCTTTTTCACACCGTCGACTTCCTTCGGCCGCCAGGCGTGGTAGAGCCGGCTGACCTCGTTGTCGCAGTCCGCCAGCAGGCGGATGGACAGCCCTTCGTCATCACGGAATTCGGCGTGAGTAAGGCA
>JBFGUQ010000058.1:0-9515 GCA_041565515.1 Rhodocyclaceae bacterium
CCACCTTCTTCGTGCCGGGCGCGCCGCTGGCCTGGCTCACGCCGGGGGCGGAGCGCGGCCTCGCGATCGGCCTCGGCCTGCTGGTCATGACCCTGCTGCTGCCGCGGCTGGTGCAGCACGCGGTGGCGGGCACGGCGCTGCTAGTGGCCACCGCGCTGGTAAACCTGATGCCGGAGAACCCCTACCTGCCCTATAGCCAGCGCCTCACCACCTACAGCAACTTCCTCAACTTCCACGGTCTGACCCAACTGGCGGACAGCCTGTGGCCCTTCGTCGCCCTCGCCTACCTGTCCGCCCTCGGCCTGTGGCGGGGCGAACACCTGAGCGCCCCGGGGGCCGGAGACGCGCGCCGCCTATAATCGTCCGTCTGCGCGCACCGCAGGGCAGCCTCGACGAGCGCGCGCCGCAGCCCCGGACAGGAACAGAGAGAACCGCATGAGCTATTTCAAGCACCACGTCTTCTTCTGCTGCAACCAGCGCCCGCCCGGCGAGAGTTGCTGCAACGACCACAAGGCCGCCGAGATGCAGGCCTATGCCAAGGACCGCAGCGCGGCACTCGGCCTCAAGGGACCGGGCAAGGTTCGCATCAACAAGGCCGGCTGCCTCGGGCGCTGCGACGACGGGCCGGTGCTGGTCGTCTACCCGGACAACGTGTGGTACACCTATGTCGATCGCGAGGACATCGACGAGATCATCGACACCCACCTGGTGCACGGCCGCGTCGTCGAACGCCTGCGCCTGCCGGAGGACCCCGCATGAGCCGCCCCCTGCCCACCGAATCCGCCCTGCTGCGCGGCGCCGCCGGCGCCATCGACGTGCTGATCGATGCCCCCGCGACGGTGCGCGGCATCGCACTGGTCTGCCATCCGCATCCGCTGTACGGCGGCGCCAACACCAACAAGGTCGCCCACACGCTCGCGCGCAGCTACCGTGACCTCGGCTACGTGGCCATCCGCCCCAACTTCCGCGGCGTGGGCAAGAGCGAGGGCGAGCACGACCACGGCGAAGGCGAGACCGAGGACATGCTGTCAGTGCTGGCCTGGGCGCAATCGCGCTGGGGCGGCATGCCGCTGGCGCTGGGCGGATTTTCCTTCGGCGGCTTCGTCCAGACCCGCGTCGCCAACCGTCTCGGCGAAGGCATCGCGCCGCCGCGCCAGCTCATCCTGGTAGGCACGGCGACCGGCAGCTCGACCGACGGCGCCCGCCACTACGACACCCCGCGGCTGCCCAAGACCATCCCCACGCTGGTCATCCATGGCGAGAACGACGAGACCGTCGCGCTCGAGAATGTGCTCGAGTGGGCGCGGCCGCAGGATCTGCCGGTGACCGTCGTCCCCGGCGCCGACCACTTCTTCCATGGCAAGCTGCACGTCATCCGCGAGATCATCGCGCGCAACGTCGGGCGCGCGGACGCCACGGCCTGATCGCCCCCGGCTGCACTTCCCCTTCCACCACCCCACCCGGACCCAGGAGCGCTCCCGCATGAAACTGCTCGCCTCGCTCACCAGCCCCTACGCACGCAAGATCCGCATCATCCTCGCCGAGAAGGCGCTGCGCTTCGAGCTCGTCGTGGATTCGCCGTGGGAGGTCAATACCCGCGTGCCCGAGATCAACCCGCTCGGCAAGGTGCCGGCCCTGATCACCGAAGAAGGCGACGTGTTCTTCGATTCGCCGGTGATCGCCGGCTATCTCGAGACGCTCAATGCCAGCCCGGCGCTGCTGCCGCTGGACCACCTCGAGGCGGTGCGCGTGCGCCAGACCGAGGCGCTGGCCGACGGCGTCACCGACGCCAGCGTCGCCGCGCTGCTCGAGTCGCGCCGCCCAGATGGCGAGCGCAGCGATCGCGAGGTGGCACGCCAGCTCGAAAAACTCGACCGCGGCCTGGCCGAACTCGAGCGCCGCCTCGCCACCAAGCCCTGGTTCAACGGCGACGCGATGCGCCTCGGCGACATTGCCGTGGCGGTCGCCCTGGCCTACCTCGACCTGCGCTGGCCGCAGATCGACTGGCGCGGCCGCCATCCCGGGCTGCTTCCTTTCGCCGAAAAAATGTTCGCCCGCCCCAGCTTCGTCGCGACCTTGCCGCCCGCGGGCTGATCACCGCCGCCCGGCACGCGTGCGGCAGTCGTTTATCGCACTGCAGCATCCCGCCGCGAGCGAATGCATCGTCCATAGCGCCCGACGCCACGCTGCCGGTTCACACCGGAGCGTGGCCCTTCGGGCGTTTTTTATTGCCGACCGCCACTTCGGTGCACTCACGCCCAGACGCGGGGCATGCGCCGCATATTCCTTTGTGCTCAATACCTTGCACTGCACAACAATGGTGCGACGCGGCATGCCAATGCACCATGCTAAAAATTTTCGTTTCATGTTTGCACATCTGAAATTTGTGTTTTAGAGTGATTTCGACGGCTGCAGCACCGCCCTCGAAATCCCCGCTCAAGACACTCCAGGAGTCCCGCATGAACCTGACCGCACTGGCGCAACGCGTCGAAACAGTCGGCCGCCAGGTCAACCGCCGTGTCGAGTGGCTGTGCGCCCTGCTCGTCGCCGCCATGATCGTCGTCGTCTGGCTCGGCGTCGGCGCCCGCTACCTCACCGAAGCAGGCCTGAGCTGGACCGAAGAGCTATCCCGCTACCTGATGATCTGGGCCGCGTTGCTGGCCGTGTCCTGTGCCGCCTGGTGGCGCGAGCACGTCGGCCTGGACATCCTGTCCTCGCGCCTGCCCGAAGGCCCGCGCCGAATCCTCAAGGTGTCGATCGACGCGGTGTGCGTCGGCTTCTTCGTCTTCATGTGCATCTACGGCGTCGGCATGACGATCGAGGGCGGCAGCCAGCACTCGACCCTGTTCGGCATGTCGATGCAGTTGCCCTTTGCCGCGGTGCCGGTGTCGTCCGCCCTTGCCGCCTTCCAGTTCGGTGTCCGCCTGCTCACCGACTACGCCGACCTGCCGCGCGCCGAGACGGCCGCCGTACCCTACTGAGGACGTCCGTCATGTGGATTGTTGCAACCGCATTCTTCGGCCTGCTGCTGCTCGGCATGCCCATCGGCGTGGTGCTCGGCATCTCGGGCGCCATCGGCCTCGTTCAGCTTGGGGACACCTCCTTCCTGTCGATGGCGCCGAAGCGCTTCTTCGAAGGCCTGGACATGTTCACCTTCATGGCCATGCCCTTCTTCATCCTCGCCGGCGAACTGATGAACGCCTCGGGCATCACCCAGCGCCTGATCGCCTTCGCCCTGTCGCTCGTCGGCTACATGCGCGGCGGCCTGGCCCACGCCAACATGGTGGCCTCGGTGCTGTTCGCCGGCATGACCGGCGCCGCCGTGTCCGACGCCGCGGCGATGGGCAACACCATGGTGCCGGCGATGGTCAAGCAGGGCTACAGCAAGCCCTTCGCCTGTGCCGTAACGGCCGCCGGCTCGATCATCGGGCCAACCATTCCGCCTTCGAACCTGATGGTGATCTACGGCTCGATCATGGGGGTGTCGATCGCCGGCCTGTTCGCAGCAGGCATCGTGCCCGGCCTGCTGATCTGCGCGATCTGCATGGGGGTGATCGCCGCCCTGGGCAAGAAGCTGGGCCTGCCCAAGGGCGAGGGCCGGCCGAGCCTGCGCTCGATCCTGCTGAGCTTCAAGGACAGCCTGCTCGGCCTGACGATGCCGGCGATCATCCTCGGCGGCATCCTGTTCGGCATCGTCACCCCCACCGAGGCGGCGTCGATCGCGGTGGCCTACGCGCTGTTCGTCGGCTTCGTCATCTATCGCACGCTCAACGTCAGGCAGGTCGGCGTGATGCTGATCCGGACCGCCCGCATCACCGGCGCCGTGTTCCTGATCATCGCCGCGGCCTCGATCCTGTCGTGGTGGCTGACCTTCCACCAGATCCCGCAGATGCTCGCGCAGTCGATGTTGTCGATCGCCTCGAGCAAGGAGGGCGTGACCGCGCTGATCCTCGCCCTGCTGCTGTTCGTCGGCATGTTCCTCGACATCACCGCGGCGCTGATCATCCTCGCCCCGGTGCTGGGCCCGCTCACCGCCGCGGTCGGCATCGATCCGGTCCATGCCGGGATCATGATCATCCTCGCCCTCAACCTGTCGCTGATGACCCCGCCGGTGGGCGCCTGCCTGTTCGTGCTGTGCTCGGTCACCGGCGAACGCCTCGAGCGCATCGCCCGCGCGCTGACCCCTTTCCTTATCGCCGAGGTCGCGATCCTGTTCCTGGTCGCTTTCTGGTCCGACCTCACGATGTTTGCACCCCGCCTGTTTGGCTACGCCAATTAACCCAAGGAGCCCTGCCATGAAGCTGAAGACCCTGCTCACCGCTGCCGCCACCGCGCTGGCCTTCGCCGTCGCCCCCGCCCACGCCGAGAAGATCATCAAGCTGCACCACCTGAATGCGGACGACCCCTTCGAGAGCACCACCGGTGCGATGGTCACGGTGTTCAAGAACCTGGTCGAGGCCGGCACCGGCGGCTCGGTGAAGGTGCAGACCTTCCCCAACGGCCAGCTCGGCAAGGACAACGAGGTGCTCAGCCAGGTCAAGGCCGGCCTGATCCAGTCGGGCGTGTTCTCGGTCGGCGGCTTCGCCAGCACCTACCCGATGATCGGTGTCCTCGACCTGCCCTTCACCTTCCCCGACATCTCGACCACCTACGCGGTGTTCGACGGCCCCTTCGGCAAGAAGCTGGGTGCCGACATCGAGCAGAAGACCGGCATGGAAGTGCTCGGCTTCGGCGACTCGGGCGGCTTCTTCGCCATCACCAACTCGAAGAAGGCGATCAAGACGCCGGACGACATGAAGGGCCTGAAGATCCGCACGCAGACGCTGGAGTCGCACAAGCGCGTGATCAGCTCGCTCGGCGGCCAGCCCGCGGCCATCGCCTGGGCCGAGGTGTACACCGCGCTGCAGACCGGCGTGGCCGACGGCCAGATGAACCCGGTGCCGATCATCACCATGGCCAAGTTCGATGAGGTGCAGAAGCACATCACCCTCACCGACCACCTGTTCGCGCCCTACGTCTGGGTGATCAACAAGAAGTTCTTCGACACGCTGACGCCGGAAGAGCAGGTCGTGGTGCGCAACGCGGCCAAGAGCGCAGTCGTCGCCAACCGCGGCATCAGCCGCATCATCGAGGCCTCCTCCAAGGGCCTGCCGGCGCTGGCGAAGAAGATGACCGTCACCACGCTGACCCCCGCCGAGAAGGCCGCCTTCCGCGACGCCGCCCAGCCCGCGGTGAAGGCCTACATCACCGAGACCTTCGGCAAGGAAGGCGAAGAGATGCTCGGTGCCCTGCAACAAGCCGTGGAGGCCGCGTCCAAGTGAGCAAGCTCGACCCCCGCCTGAGCGCCCTCGCAGCCCTGCCGGTGGCGCACTGCGCCCATCCGGCCGGCCTCGCCGGCGGCGCCTACCCCGCAAGCCTCGAGCCGATCCTCAGCCTCGCCGCCCATACCGAGGCGATGACCGAGATCTCGCAGTGGCCCGGCTACCAGCCCACCCCGCTCGTCGGCCTGGGCGGCCTGGCGGCTGCCGTCGGCGTCGGCGCGATCCACTACAAGCACGAGGCCGGCCGCTTCGGCCTCGGCAGCTTCAAGGCCCTGGGCGGCGCCTACGCGGTGCTGCGCCTGCTCAAGAAGGAGATCGCCAGCCGCACCGGCCAGACGGCCACCAGCCGCGACCTGCTCGAGGGGCGCTTCGGTGACGTCGTCGGCGACATCACCGTGACCTGCGCCACCGACGGCAACCACGGCCGCTCGGTGGCCTGGGGCGCGCAGACCTTCGGCTGCAAGTGCGTGATCTACATCCACGCCACCGTGTCCGAAGGCCGGCGCGCGGCGATCGCCCGCTACGGCGCCGAGGTCATCCGCACCGAAGGCAACTACGACGACGCCGTGCGCGCCGCCGACGTCGCCGCGAAGGAGCACGGTCGCTTCATCGTCTCCGACACCTCCTATCCGGGCTACACCGACGTGCCCCGCGACGTCATGCAGGGCTACACGGTGATGGTAGAGGAGGCCTTCCGCCAGTGGCCGGAGGCCGCGCCACCGACCCATGTCTTCATCCAGGGCGGCGTGGGCGGCCTCGCCGCCGCGGTGTGCGCGCAACTGTGGGCGCGCCTGGGCGACCAGCGCGGCCGCTTCATCGTGGTCGAGCCGGACAAGGCCGCCTGCCTGTTCGAATCGGCCCGGGCGGGCAAGCCGGTCGCGGTGCACGGCGACCTCGACACCCTGATGGCCGGGCTCGCCTGCGGCGAAGTCTCGCTCATCGCCTGGGAGGTGCTCAAGGCCGGCGCCGCCGACTTCCTCACGATCTCCGACAAGGCCGCGGTGGACTGCATGCGCCTGCTCGCCGATCCGCCCTGCGGCGACACGCCGCTGGCGGCCGGCGAGTCAGCGGTGGCCGGCCTCGCCGGGCTGCTGATCGCCGCCCAGCAGACCGACTTGCGCGCCGCCCTGGGGCTGGGGCCGAACAGTCGCGTGCTGCTCATCGGCAGCGAGGGCGCCACCGACCCCGAGCTCTACACCGAACTGGTCGGCCGCCCGGCCGAGGCGGTCGAAGGCGGCGCATCATGAAGCCGGCGCTCGCCATCGACCGCGAGCGCCTGCTCGCCCGCATCGACGCCCTCGCCGCGGTCGGCGCGATCCCGGGCGGCGGCTGCGCGCGACTGGCGCTGACCGACGAGGACCGCGCCGGGCGCGACCTGGTGAGCGGCTGGATGCGCGAACTGGGCCTGACGGTGACGGTGGACGCGATCGGCAACGTGGTCGGCACCCGCGCCGGGCGCAAGGACGGCCCGGCGGTGATGACCGGCTCGCACATCGACACGGTGCGCACCGGCGGGCGCTACGACGGCAACCTCGGCGTGCTCGCCGGCCTCGAGGTGATCGCCACCCTCAACGAGCGCAACATCGAGACCGAGCACCCGCTTGCGGTCGCCTTCTTCACCAACGAGGAAGGCGCCCGCTTCGCCCCCGACATGATGGGCAGCCTGGTGTTCACCGGCGCGCAGCCGCTCGACGAGGCGCTGGCCACGCGCGGCATCGACGGCGCCACGGTGGGCTCGGAGCTGGCGCGCATCGGCTACGCCGGGACCGCCCCGGTGCCGGCGGCGCCACCGCGCGCCTTCGTCGAGCTGCACGTGGAGCAGGGTCCGGTGCTGGACGAGGAAGGCGGGGTCATCGGCGCGGTCGAATCGGTCCAGGGCATCTCGTGGACCGAGATCGAGATCCGCGGCGTGTCCAATCACGCCGGCACCACGCCGATGCGCCTGCGTCACGACGCCGGCTGGGTCGCGGGCTCGATCATCAACTTCGTCCGCGAACTCGCCACCGAGCTGGGCGGCGACCAGGTCGCCACGGTCGGTCGCATCGAGTTCTTCCCCAACCTGGTGAACGTGGTGCCCAACCGTGCCGTGCTCACCGTCGATCTGCGCAATACCGACGAGACCCGCCTGCGCCTGGCGGAGGCGCGGCTCGCCGCCCACCTCGACGCCCTGCGCGATGCCGAGAAGGTGGAGATCGACACCCGCTCGCTGGCCCGCTTCGAGCCGGTGCCCTTCGACCCCGCCATGGTCGCGCGCGTCGAGCGCCACGCCCGCGCGCTCGGCCTGCCGGTGCGCCACATGCCCAGCGGCGCCGGCCACGACGCCCAGATGATGGCCCCCCTGTGCCCCACCGGCATGATCTTCGTTCCCAGCGTCGGCGGCATCAGCCACAACGTGCGCGAATACACCGAACCTCAACACCTTGAAGCCGGCACCAACGTCCTGCTCGCCGTACTGTGCGATCTCGCGGGCGCGGCGCAGCAACCAGCAGGAGACAACCCGAAATGAGCAGAAAGATCCACGTCGGCGCCGCCCAGCTCGGCCCCATCGCTCGCAACGAAACCCGTCCGCAGGTGGTCGCGCGCCTGATCGCGCTGATGCGCGAGGCCAAGGCCCGCGGCTGCGACGTCGTCGCCTATCCGGAGCTCGCGCTCACCACCTTCTTCCCGCGCTGGTACACCGAGGACCAGGCCGAGATCGACACCTGGTTCGAGCGCGAGATGCCCGGCCCCGAGACCCAGCCGCTGTTCGACGAGGCGAAGAAGCTCGGCATCGGCTTCTACCTCGGCTATGCCGAGCTCGCCGAGGAAGCCGACGGCACCCACCATTACAACACCGCCATCCTTGTGGACAAGCAGGGCAAGATCGCCGGCAAGTATCGCAAGGTGCACCTGCCCGGCCACCGCGAGCACGAACCCTGGCGCGCCTTCCAGCATCTGGAGAAGCGCTACTTCGAGCGCGGCGACATGGGCTTCGGCGCCTGGCGCACGATGGACGGCATCATGGGCATGGCGCTATGCAACGACCGTCGCTGGCCCGAGACCTACCGCGTGCTCGGCCTGCAGGGCGTGGAGATGGCCTTCATCGGCTACAACACGCCTATCCACTACCCGCCCGTTCCCGAGCATGACCACCTGCAGGGCTTCCACAACCACCTCGTGTTGCAGGCCGGCGCCTACCAGAACGGCATGTGGATCGTCGGCGTGGCCAAGGCCGGCAAGGAAGAGGGTTGCGACCTGCTCGGCCAAAGCTGCATCATCGCCCCCACCGGGGAAATGGTGGCGATGTGCTCGACGGTCGAGGACGAGCTGGTGACGGCGGTGTGCGAGCTCGACCGCTGCCGCGAGCTCAAGGACAATGTGTTCAACTTCGGCCTGCACCGCGAGCCCGAAACCTACCGCCTGATCGTCGAGACCAAGGGGACCGTCGAACCGGCCTGATCGACAGCGGGATCTCGAGGGAGTGCCACCATCAAGCGCAACAAGGGCTTCAAGCCGATCGACGAGCGTATCGAGGCCCTCGCGGACCCGCTCCCCGACTCCGAGCGCAAGCTGGCGGAGTTGCTGACCGCGCAGCCGGCCCTGCTCGCCACCCACTCCGCCACCGAGCTGGCCGCAATCGCGGGCAGTTCGAAGGCGGCGGTGACGCGCTTCATCCAGCGCGTGGGCTATGAAGGCTTCGCCGACGCGCGCCGCGAGGCGCGGGAGGCCCAGCGCTGGGGCGCGCCCACCTTCCAGCTCGCCCCCGGCCTGCCGAGTGAGTCCGAGGAAGCCTTCGGCGAGCACCTGCGGCGCGATCTCGAGAACCTCGCGCGCACCTTCGAGCGCCTCGCCGCCGGGGTCGTCGATCCGGCCATCGCCAGGCTGGCGATGGCCAGACGCATCGTCGTCGTCGGCTATCGCAACAGCCATGCGCTGGCACACTACTTCGCCCGCCAGCTCGTCCTGCTGAAGGACAACGTCAGCCTGCTGCCCCAGCCCGGGCAGACCGTCGGCGAGGACCTCGCGACGCTGGGCGCCGAGGACGTGGTCGTGATCCTCGCCTTCCGCCGCCGCGTTCCGCTCGTGTCACAGATTGCGCGCCACGCACTCAAGGCCGGCGCGCCGGTGCTCGTCCTCACCGAGCCCGGCACGCCCGGGCGCGAACTCGACGCCACCTGGCGCATCAATTGCGAGACCCACGGCTCGGCCCAGTTC